>PWNM01000132.1 GCA_003557825.1 Candidatus Hydrogenedentota bacterium
GCTGTCCATTTCGACTGAAATAGTGCCCCGTACCTTGCAGGGATAGGGGGCATTGTGGTAAAGTTTCGCGGTTTATGATCACACAGGGATTTCGACTGACAGACGGTCTGGGTGCCCGAAATCGCCGGGTCGGCCGTTGGAAATCCCGAGGCAACAAACCCGAGGAAAGACGATTGTCTTTCCTACAAGGAGCCACACCATGCCTGTAGCCACCATGAGGCAACTACTCGAGGCCGGAATCCATTTCGGCCACCAAACGCGCCGTTGGAATCCGAAGATGAAACGCTACATTTTTGGACAACGCAACGGTATTTACATTATTGACCTGCAGAAGACCATGCGCCAATTGCATCGGGCCTACAAGCTGACGCGAGATACCGCGGCAAACGGCGGTAAGGTGCTGTTTGTAGGAACCAAGAAGCAGGCTCAGGAAGCGGTCGCCCGTGAGGCCGAACGCAGTGGAATGTTTTACGTGAACAACCGCTGGCTCGGCGGTACGCTGACCAATTTCCGCACGGTTCAGATGAGCATTCGGCGTTTGCTGGATCTCGAGGACCGGGATGCGAAAGGCAAGTTCGACGTTCTGCAGAAGAAGGAAGTGGGCGTGTTGCGCAAGCAGATCGCCAGCTTGAACAAAAACCTGTCGGGTATCAAACACATGACGCGACTGCCCGACCTGATTTTCGTGATTGATACGCGTAAGGAGGCTATCGCGGTTCGCGAGGCCGCGCGTATGAATATCCCCTGTATTGGGATTGTGGATACGAATTCGGACCCGGATGAGGTATTTCTTCCCATTCCGGGCAATGATGATGCCATCCGCGCCGTGAATCTGTTCTGCTCGACCATCGCCGATGCCGTTCTTGAGGGGTTAGCCATGGGCGAGAAATCGGGCAAAGCTGAATCGATGCCCGAGCAACAAGCGGCTTCCTCTGCTGCAACGGAAGAACCCGCAAAAGAGAAAGAGGAGGCGTTGGCCACGGCAAACGTTGCTGCGGCTTCTGTAGGCGATTCGGACAGTGCGGAGCAAGTAAACGAGGGAGATGCGTAAGTAATGGCGATTTCAGCAAGCGATGTAAAAGCCCTGCGCGATGCAACCGGCGCGGGGATGATGGATTGTAAGAAAGCTCTGAATGAGACAAAGGGCGATTTCGATGAAGCAGTGGCATGGCTCCGTGAGAAGGGCATGGCCGCTGCGGCCAAACGGGCCGATCGAGCAGCGTCTGAAGGCGCAGTGGCAGCACAGATTAGCGACGACGGCAATATGGGCGTCATGGTCGAGATAAACTGCGAGACCGATTTCGTCGCTCGAGGCGAGATTTTTGTTGGGCTTGTTGAAAATATCTGCCGCCAATTGTTCCAGGATAAGCCCTCCGATGTGCCGGCGTTGCTGGCAAAGCCCTATATCGAGGAGCCGAGCAAAACCGTCGAGGAAACCGTCAAGGAACTGAGCGGCAAAACAGGCGAAAAGATCGACATCCGCCGGTTTGTTATATATGAGCTCCAGGGCGAAGGACTGTTGTCAATCTATGTGCATATGGGGGGCAAAGTTGGCGTCTTGCTTGAAGTAGGCTGCTCGGTATCCAGTGAGGCCGTGCTGACCGTCTGTAAAGACCTGTGCTTGCAGATCTGCTCGGCTGCGCCAAAATGGGTGCGAAAAGAAGACGTTTCCGAAGCGGCCCGTGAAGCAGAATTGGCGATTTACCGTCGTCAAGCCGCCGAAACCGGCAAGCCCGAGAACATTTGTCAGAAGATTGCCGAAGGTAAACTGAACAAGTGGTATCAGGAAGTCTGCCTGTTGGAGCAAGCCTTTGTGAAGGACCCCGATAAGAGTATCGCAGAGCGCATCAAAGAAGCCGGCGTCGAGCTCGATGTGCGGCGCTTTGCCCGGTTTGAACGGGGCGAAGGTATCGAGAAGCAAGAGTCGAACCTTGCCGAGGAAGTGGCCCAAGCGATGGCGGATCGGAAATAGACACGTTGGGGGCGCCCGTCTACAAGCGAATCCTGCTGAAACTCAGCGGCGAAGCGTTCATGGGGGATGGCAAGTCCGGAGCAATTGACTTCGGCGTTGTCGACCGCTTCTGCGATGAACTGGTCGAGGCTCATGATCTGGGCGTCGAGATCGGTTTGGTCGTAGGCGGCGGAAATATCTTCCGTGGAGCGCAGGATCCGAACGTGGGGCCGGACCGCCCCACGGGCGACTATATGGGCATGCTGGCCACCGTCATCAACGCGCTGGGATTGCAGGCATGCCTCGAACAGCGGGACCTGCCCACGCGCGTTTTGACTGCCATTGAAATGCGGCCCGTGGCGGAACCGTATATTCGTCGTCGCGCCATGCGCCACCTCGAAAAAGGCCGGGTCGTCATCTTTGGCGCGGGAACGGGGAACCCGTTTTTTACCACCGATACCGCAGCAGCCCTACGGGCCAATGAGATTGGGGCTGAGATCCTACTTAAGGCGACCAAGGTGGACGGCGTCTACGATAGCGATCCCATGACCAATAAGAATGCGCTCCGATATGAAGAGTTGAGTTATGCTACGGCATTGACGCAAAATTTACGGGTCATGGATGGAACAGCCATCTCCTTATGCAGGGAGAACCGGTTGCCCATCCTTGTGTTTAACCTTACCCAGCCGGGTAGCATTATCAAAGTACTAAAAGGTGAGCGAATCGGGACCGTGGTAAAAGGAGACTGACGGATGGCAAACGCCCACATTAAAGAAGCGCAACAGAAGATGGAAAAGAGCCTCGAAGCGTTTCAACATGAGCTCTCCACCATTCGTACGGGCCGGGCATCGGTCGGATTGCTGGATAGTATCGAGGTAGATGCGTACGGGTCCAAAATGAAGATCAACCAGTTGGGCACGGTTACAGCGCCCGAGTCGCGATTGCTGGTCATCACGCCGTGGGACAAATCGGTGATTCCTGCAATCGAGAAGGCCATTCTGGCATCGCCTCTTGAACTAACGCCGGGCAACGACGGGAAAATTATCCGAATCCCCATTCCGACATTGACCGAGGAGCGCCGCAAGGACTTGGTCAAACTTTTAGGTAAACTCGCCGAGGAGGCCCGCGTCGCCGTCCGCAATATCCGGCGTCATGCCGTAGATGCCATTAAGAAAGAGCAAAAGGACGGAACCATTCCTGAAGATGACGCCCATCGATTGACCAGCGAGGTCCAGGATTTGACCGACGAGTACATCGAGAAAATCGACCACGCCCTGAAGCTTAAGGAAGAGGAAGTAATGGAAGTGTGAGGCGAAGTACCTTGCGCTGACCACGATGCTATGTCACACTGCGGAACGGAGCTTCTGGCCCCGGCTCCGCAGTGTTCTTTTACCCATAACGTTGGAATAGTGCCCACGCGTCCCTAACACGAAACGATGAGATACCATGAGCCTGCCTGCCCTCGATAAGGCGCGGATTCCGCGTCATCTAGCGATTATCATGGATGGCAACGGTCGTTGGGCCGAACGCCATGGTATGAGCCGTGCGGCGGGGCACGAAGCCGGAGCGAAAAGCGTTCGGGCTGTCATCAAGGCATGCCGAGAACTCGAAGCGGTCGAGGCGTTATCGTTGTACGCCTTCTCGACGGAAAACTGGCGGCGTTCGCGGTTTGAAGTCAGCACGCTCTTTCGGCTCTTGATCAAGTACATCGCCATCGAGCTTGACGAGTTGCACGAGCAGAATATCCGCGTAACGGTCATGGGACGACTTGAAGATCTGCCCGAGCGAGCCCGACAAGATATGCGCGAAGCCATGGAAAAAACGGCAGGCAACACTGCCCTCACCGTTAACGTGGCGCTGAACTATGGCGCCCGCGATGAAATTGTCCGTGCAGCCAGGGCTATCGCCAATGAAGCCGTCGCCGGGCGATTGGACCCGAAGGACATTGACGATGCCTGTTTCGCCGCTCACCTTGACCAGCCTGAATTACCTGATCCCGACTTGCTGATTCGCACCAGCGGCGAGATGCGTCTCAGTAATTTTATGCTCTGGCAATTGTCCTATGCGGAGATTGTCGTCTTGTCCACATTATGGCCTGATTTTCGCAAAGAGCATCTCTACTAAGCCATCGCCGAATATCAATCGAGGGAACGGCGGTTTGGCGGGCGGAAATCGCCACAATCAGGTAGCGCATCATGAGTGGACGCTTTCGACAACTGGCCCCTCGGGTGATTACGGCCGCCGTGGCCATACCCATTGTTCTGGCTCTCATCTGGCATCCGGCGCTCCAATTTGGTTTTGTGATCTTTGTCGGATTTCTTGCCGCGGTCGGTCTATACGAATACTATGCCATTGTCCGGGCCCGAGCCATTTCGCCTGAGACCATCGGTGGGATCCTCGCCGGTACCCTGGTGGCCATGAGCGGGGCTCTGCAAAATCTGCAAGCGCTGAATTTCATGCTCTACGGCGGGTGCTTGTTAGTATCGGCCCTGCATATTGTCCGGGGTCAGCATTCGGTAGCAGGCTTGGCCAGTTCCGTATTTGGCGTCTTTTATGTCGGCTGGTTTGCCGCGCACATCGTGCTGATGCAGACGTCGCCGGGTGTAGGGCCGGCCCTGGTGACCATGTTTTTTCTCGTGGTCATCCTTACAGACACCTTTGCGTATGTCGTGGGATCGCTCATCGGCCGCCACAAACTCGCCCCCAAGGTGAGCCCTGGGAAAACATGGGAGGGGGCGATAGGTGGATTGACCGCTGCGGTGGCGGCCATGGCGCTGCTCTACGCATTGCGGTATTCATTTGCCCTCGAAAACCTACCGGACTGGCCCCTGTGGCAATACGCCAAGGTGGGGGCTATCACGTCCCTCGTGGCTCAAATTGGCGACCTTACCGAGTCATGCCTGAAGCGAGATGCCGGTGTGAAGGATTCGGGAGCCTTATTTCCCGGCCACGGCGGCGTGCTCGATCGATGCGACGGCTTTCTCTTCGCTGCCCCCATCCTTTATTATATCTATGTGCCCTTCAACTAATCGGCCGTTTGCTGAATGGTGAAGAGTGGAACCAAGGAATGCCATATTATGTATGAAGAACAGCTTGAACAATTACGCGATGCCGAAGCGCGATTGGACGAATTGCGCGCCTGTCTCAACGTTGATCAGTCGAAGACCGAGATTGCCCGCATCGAGGCACTAACCTCCGAATCAGGCTTTTGGGATGACCCCGATACTGCGCAGAAGACTATGCAGCAACTAAAAGCGTTACGCGACGTAGTCGAAGCGCCCGATCGGATTGCTCAGGAAATCGAAGATGCCATCGTCTTGACCGAGATGGCCGAAGCCGAAGCCGATAGCTCCATGGCCGATGAGGTCAACGACATGGTGGAGAGTGTTCAGAAGCAGCTCGATAAACTCGAGCTGACTAGCCTCTTCAGCGATCCCAGGGACCAGAAAAAGGCCATCATCAACATTCACCCCGGCGCAGGCGGTACGGAATCCTGCGACTGGGCGGGCATGCTTTATCGGATGATCGTTCGGTTTTGTGAGCGGCAAAATTATACTGTCGAGCTTATGGACTATATCCCCGGCGAGGAGGCGGGCCTGAAAAGCGCTACACTCACCGCCGAGGGACCTTTTGCCTATGGGAATCTAAAATCCGAGGACGGCGTCCATCGGCTTGTGCGTATTTCCCCCTTCGATGCCAACAGCCGGCGGCATACCTCATTTGCGGCCATCCAAGTCTTGCCCGAAGTCGACGACAGCATCGATATCGATGTCCGCGAGGAAGACCTCAAAATGGACGTATTCCGGTCCAGCGGTCCGGGCGGCCAAAAGGTCAACAAGACCAGTTCGGCCGTGCGGCTCACCCACCTGCCTACAGGGATCGTGGTGGCCTGTCAGATCGAGCGGTCCCAGCATCGTAACCGCGACACCGCCCTTCAACTTCTCAAAGCCCAGCTGTATGACATCGAGATGAAGAAACGAGAGGCCGAGGCGGCGGCGGTTCGTGAAGGCCAGATGGACGTGGCCTGGGGCAGCCAGATCCGCAGCTATGTGCTCCATCCCTATCAGATGGTTAAGGACCACCGCACCGAGGTCGAGACATCGAACGTGGACCGTGTCCTCGACGGTGATCTCGATATATTCATCGAAGCCTATCTGAAATGGAGCCTCGGTCGTAAAGTTGAGCCCGCAAAGGGATAAAACTTCATCTGGTATGCGACGTCAATCGCCCGGGTTATTCCGTTAAGATCGACCAGTCATACCGCCGTTGGCCTTGGCGGAGTGCCTCACGAAAGGCAGCCCCGTGTCGTTGCAGCATCTCGTAGTGTGCCTGCTGGGCAATTTCCTCTGGGCGCACTAGCTGAAATTCGGGCATGTCGGGTCGAGGTCGGGCTTCGAGGGTTCGCTGTCCTGCGTAGATTAGTTCCACGGCTTCGGCGTATGCCTCGGACCCCGCATCTAATCCTTCCAGGCAAGGGCTATGCTCGGGCCTAGTGAAGCTTATGGCGTTCAAATGCTGTGGATGGGTCAAGTCAATGCCGGTGAGTTCACTGAGTCGGGCCAGTTGCTCGGGATTCAACGGCGACCGTCCATAGAGATGGTCGGGGTAAGCGCTGGCGTAATCCGGGTAATAGGGCGCGTTGATGTCGATCCAAGTGATGATGCGCGTCCGCTCCTCCGGCGTTAGGGTGATCTGCCTGTCGACTTCCTCATCGCCGTGGCCCGATAGAACAACCTCGGCCAAGCGGCTCACATGGGATCCCCAACTTTTGGGCGGTTGCACTTCATGGGGTCCCGCGCCTATCACCCGGACGTCCCCTTTGCCGCGAAGTTCGACATAGGATGTATTGAACAAGACTCCCAAATCACCGGCCAGATTGAGCCGTTCTCCCGCCGGTTGGACGTAATCGTGGCACGATATGCAGTTTTGGTCGAATACCGGCTGCACTTCTTCGCGGTAACTGAACAGCCGGGGAGGACCAAACCAATCGGTCAGCGGCTGCGCCGGACCTTGCAGGGCTGCCGGCATGGGGGCGACCACCTCCGGACCGGCGAGACGATCGTCATGGCAACCCACGCAGCCTTGCGTTTCGCCCGGACGGACGATGGTTCCGCTACGCATGGATTGGATCATGCGACCTTCGGCGTCGAGGAGCTGGAAGTAGACGAAGGTATCGGCGGGAACCCGGAAATAGGCGCTGCCGTCGGCCTCGACAGGGACCGTTCCAAGGATGCGTTTGTTGTTAAAGTCATCCCAGGCCATGCCAGGCGCCTGCTGTCCCGTGCCGCCATCCCAGGCGGGCTGGGTCCAGAACCGTTTCTCCGGCGATTCGACCACACGCAGATGAGTCACCTCCCCCGGAGCAACCCGATCCATCCCGGTCCCTTCATAGACGTTTTCAACATAGAACATGCCCTCGGTCTGGTCCAGATCCACTCGTGATGGGATGACCGGGGGTTCGGGGCGGGGTTGTATGGGCATGACATCGTAACATCCCGGCGCTTCCGAATGGAGTAGTACCTCGTTGCCGAATATATCGATGAGATACAGGCCCATCTCTAGAGTCTCGTCGATCTGGCGCGAGGCGAGAAAATAGGTATCCGACAACGGCATGGGATCCTCATACTTGGGCGAGACGCTGAGGAACGTGTCGAAATCACCAACGCCTACCAGGTCAATGGCTTCGGGCGGCCACGTGCGCAGAATACCGTCCCGACCGTCGATGCCCTGTTGCCGGTCGATGATGGCGAGGGCCCCCCAAGGAAGATCATGGCAGGAGGTCAGAATAGCCAGCGCTTTATGGGTGCCGGGTAGGGGTTGCGCAGCCAGGACTGCCCCGGGCGAATTGGTATTGTTACCGTAATACACCGCATGGTTCGTTCCATCCGGATTGGTCGTCCAAAGTCCCTGGGCATCGCCGAAATTGCGGTCCACATATTCCCAGCGTGTATAGAGCACCCGACCGTCAGGCAGTAGAGCGGGATGGTTTTCGAAGAGAGTACTGTGGCCAATCTGCTGAATGTTGGCTCCGTCGCCGTCCATGGTGAACAGATTGGCCATTATGTGGCGGTTGCACATACAATACTTGGGCTCGCGGGTCGAAGAGAACAGGATTTGACCGCCGGGCAAATAGATGGGGTCGATATCGGACACATAAGGCGCTGTGGTCAAGCGCCGCAGACGTCGGCCATTGAGGGTCATCTCGTAAATGTGGTAGTCGCTGTCGCGATTGGGCCGCATCGAGAAAAGAACCTTCGAGCCGTCAAAGGAAATATCCGGATCGCGGATGATGCCTTCGGGTGCGGTGAGCAAGGTCTCGACTGCGCCGCCCTGTCCGAAATCGATGGTCTTCAGCGCTGCGCCGCCCCGGAACAGGTGCTCGTTGATCTCGCCGCGCTGATGGATCGTCTCTGTGTTATGGTGGTCGTAGTGATATCGCGGCCGCGTGATGAACAAGAGGGGCTGCCCCGAAACGAGGGGATTGGCGATGAGCGCTGTTCGTTGGAGCTCCTCGAATGCTTCGGCGAGGCTGTCCCAATCGGTTTGGGTAATATCGGTTGCCGCCTGGAGTTGGGCGGCTTGCGAGCGAATCTCGTCCAGTTGGGCTTGATAGGCGGCGCCATCTGGATAGTCTGGGCCAAAGCGGGCGACAAGGTCGACCAGGGCCGTATCGAGGGCATCCATATCGCCTTCCAGATCGGCAACTGCCGCGCGCCTCCGTTCGCGGCGCTGATCTTCTCGGCGAGCCTCCGTGGCGGCCCGATCGATGCGTCCTGCTACGCGGAAGTCGTCTAATGTGATGTGCCCCCAACCGCCCGTATGCTGGTCGACCACCCGAAGCACCATAGGCTCGCCGATCCAGGGTTCCGTGTCCCAAGTTACCTGTTGCATGGTTTCATCGTTGATTCCCCGAGCGACGCGCACCTCCTCGTTGTCGAGGGTACACAGGGCTACATAGGTCTCGGGATGAGCGCCGCCGCCGACCAACAATGTTGCCTCCGGGCCCGTGACGATGAACACCGGCGACTCGAGGATGCCCGTCATGGAATCGGTCGATTGCCCATTGGATTCGAGGGTGGTCAGAAAATATTCGCCCTGTTTGTTATAGGGTTCGTTCGGCCTGCTGATGAAATAGGACCGATCCGAGATGAGGTCTCCCCGAACGTCCAAATCCCCTTCAAGGACCTCCCATCCCATCAGGGTACCGTCTTCAAAATCGAAAACGACTTTCTCTGCCGTCGCAGTGGTGGCAAACAGTACTATTGCGCCAATGATGGTTCCAATGCGCATTTGGTGCTCCTGGTTGGTTCTGCCTGTACAGAAGCAGTCTGCCACATGAGTCGATGCAGGTCAACCTGCAAGCATGGGATTCGATGAGCGGGCCTCATATGCTATACTTCCGCAAATTCCGCGGTCATTGGGACTGTTCAGGGGGATAAACCGATGCGACTTGCCGTTGTTGGTACCGGATATGTGGGCCTGGTAACGGGAACTTGTTTCAGCGAGATGGGACACGATGTCGTTTGTGTGGACATCGATCAGGGCAAGATCGAGGCGCTGCGCAACGGGGTCATCCCTATCTATGAGCCGGGTCTCGAGGAAATGGTCGCCACCAATGTGGCCCATGGCCGTCTGTTGTTTACGACGGACATGAAAGAGGCTGTCGAGAAGTCGCTTTTCGTGTTCATTGCCGTGGGTACGCCGCCCCTCGAAGACGGTACGGCCGACCTGCATTATGTGTTGTCTGTGGCCCGTTCTATCGGGGAACACATGAACGGCTACAAGATCATCGTCAACAAATCGACTGTCCCCGTGGGCACTGCCGCGAAAGTGGCCCAAGCCGTGCAGGAAGTCCTCAACGAGCGACATGCCGAACACGAATTCGATGTGGTCTCCAACCCGGAGTTTCTTCGCGAAGGCTGCGCCATCGATGATTTCATGCGGCCCGATCGAGTGGTCATTGGCTGCGATGATCCCCGGACTCAGGTGTTGATGCGCGAACTCTATGCAAGTTTCGCCAAGGACGACCGGCCCATCCTGTTCATGAGCACTGCCTCATCGGAGCTGACCAAGTACGCTGCAAATTGCATGCTGGCCATGAAGATCTCCTTCATGAACGAGATCGCCACCGTCTGCGAGCAGGTCGGGGCCGATGTAGGGGCGATTCGGCAGGGAATTGGCTCGGATGCCCGTATCGGCTATAGTTTCATTCAACCGGGGATCGGCTATGGCGGCTCGTGTTTTCCAAAGGATGTGAAAGCCCTAATAAGCACCGCCGAGTCCATCGGTTATCATCCCCGGATCCTTGCTGCGGTGGAAGCCGTCAATGCCGACCAGAAAGTCCACATGCTTGACCGGATGCGGTCGTACTATGGCGACCTGACCGGCAAGACCTTCGCCCTGTGGGGGTTGGCCTTCAAACCCGAGACGGATGACGTACGGGAGGCCCCGGCCCTGGTGCTGATCGAGGGCCTGCTCGAGGCCGGAGCTCAGGTGCGGGCCTACGATCCGAAAGCGACGCGCGAGGCCCAGCGGTATTTGGGTGACCGCCCGGCCATCACCTACACGGACGGGCAATACGAGGCCCTCGACGGAGCCGATGCCTTGGTGTTGGTCACCGAGTGGTCCTTTTTCCAGAATCCCGATTTTGACCGGATCCGCGGGCTATTGAAGGCTCCGGTCATCTTCGACGGGCGCAATGTCTATTCGCCCCAGTTCATGCGGACCTTTGGGTTCGATTACTTCTCGATTGGCCGCGAACCGGTGCTGGCCTATTCGCAGCGGCCATAACGAGCAATGGTATCAATACGGGAGCAACAATGAAACGCATTCTTTTGACAGGTGCGGCCGGATTTATCGGTTCGCACCTTTCCGAGCATCTGCTGGAACGGGGCGACACCGTTATCGGCATCGACAACTTCAATGACTACTATGACCCGCAGGTCAAACGTGGCAACGTGGATGAGGCGCTCAAAAGTGAGCGATATACATTACATAAGGCCGATATCTGCGATGAGAGCCGTCTCCTCGACTTCTTTGATGAAGCCAAACCCGATGTGGTCGTTCATCTGGCTGCTCGGGCCGGTGTCCGACCGTCGTTGCAGGACCCGAATCTCTACCACAGGGTGAACATTATCGGTTCCCAACATATCCTCGATGCTTGTCTCAAATACAAGCCGTCTCATCTTGTTTTCGCGTCGAGTTCGTCTGTCTATGGCGGGATTACGGAGACGCCCTTTACCGAGACCATGGATATCGCGCGGCCCATCAGCCCCTACGCTGCCACGAAACGCATGAACGAACTCATGGGGCATGTCTACAGCCATGTCTATGGGCTTAAGGTCACCATGTTGCGGTTTTTCACCGTATACGGTCCCCGGCAACGGCCCGACATGGCCATCCACAAATTCACCCGTCTGCTCCTTGAAGATCGGCCTATCCCCATGTTCGGGGACGGTTCGACCCGTCGGGACTACACCTACATCGACGATGTTATCGATGGCGTGGTCAAGTCCATCGATAGGCCCTTTGATTATGAAGTGTTCAACCTGGGCGAGAGCCAGACCACGAGTTTGCGCGAGCTAATCGACCTCCTTGCCCATCACACCGGCAAGACGCCGATTATTGAGGAACAGCCCCTGCAACCCGGCGACGTAGAGGTCACCTACGCCGACATCAGCAAAGCCCGCAACCTGCTCGGCTATGCTCCCAAGACATCCATGGACGAAGGCATCGCCCGGTTCGTCGATTGGTATCGGGGGAAGTGAAGGGTGGTGTTAAGGCCTCAGACGAGTCGGTAATGCCAGTTTTTCGTCGCTGTTACCTGCAAAAAGCATCCATTTTGGTCATGCTCTGCTTTTGTCACCGGGTGAAGCTAAGTCCGTTCAGCTGGTAATGTTCTACATGCTTCATTCGAATGGGCTCGTGGGAGTCTTCCAGGATATCCCAACGCAGGGTGACATTAGTAAGGTTTAACCCGTCGATGTGTTTGCAGAACAGGGCGGCTGGTTCTCGTTCCAAGATACCATGTGATTCCATATTCGCAGGCTGAATATCCATGGTTGTGGCACGTTCCGCAAGCAAGGGGTCCATTGCCATGCGCAGTTCGATATCGCGTAACGTGAGATCGCGAATGGGAACACTCGCATCTCCATGTAGAAGGATTCCAGTGGGGCTCGATGCGCGTATGCCCTGAAATGCTACGCCTTGTATTTCGCCCAGCGGTTCGTCGGAAAATTGCGGTGCGGTTGATACATGGATGGCCTCACCGTTTCCCCACCACGGCCCGTCATAAAATCGCGTTTCGATCTGTATATTGGAGAAAGTTATATTTTGGATGGAGCCGCTATTGCGAGAAAAGACCCCTAGCCCACGATGGGAGTGTCGGATAATCAGGTTAGAAAAGATGCAATGACGCACGTCATTGTGACCGTAACCCACTCGAACACCCACTGACCGGCTTTCCAGTATGCAGTCGTTGACCAGGATGTTCTCGGTGGGCTGATCATAACCTATGAAACCAGGGATGATTGGGCCATGGTCGTTAATGCCGGTAATGGCGATGGCATCGTCGCCCGCAACGATATCGCAATTCCGGATGCGCACATTCCGCGAGGTTGTGCAATGAATACCGTCATTGTTGGGAATCAGCGGGTTATTTCGAATGCGAAGATTCGCCAAGCTGCCGTCCGTACAGCCGTCCAGATGAATAGTCCAAAAGGGTGCATCGACAATGGTGAGCCCAGTCATGGAAACATTTCGACAGTTTGAAAAGGTGATCATATTACCAGGGCGATGATGCATGGCTACTGGGCCATCGATGTGAAATTCCGCTGAACCCCCTGGCTTAAGCGATTCCCAATCCGCAAAGGCATCGCCGTTGCCATCCAATGTTCCCTGGCCAATCAGATGAATGTCTTCACCATCTACTGCGGAGATAAGTCCAACTAATTCTTCATCGATACGATAGTCATCCAGGTTGTCGCTACCGATGATTCGGGCCCCTGATGAAACATCGAATGTGACATGGCTACGCAATCGAATAGCACCTGTCCGATAGGTCCCAGGAGGCGCAACCACGATACCGCCGCCTGCAGCATGGCATTCATCGATGGCCCTTTGTATTGCGTCAGTGTCCAAGTGTGATCCATCGCCTACTGCGCCAAATTGGCGGATGTCATACTGAGTGCCTGTTTTTTGCACGTGAACTCCCTCTTCTAAGGTTGTCATTTCACTCGGCTGAGCTTGAAGCGGAATACCTACCGAAGCCAAGGCACTTCCCATGAGGAGCGAGCGCCGTGATATTTTCTGTGGTTCCATGCCGTCTCTATTCCGTGATTCCTTTGTCCACTAACCTCTGTATTAAATCTATCTGAGATAATAGAGGGTGTGGCTAACATGATCAAACACGGTTGAGCTTGAGCTGAACATCAATCAAACGGGGATGGCCTGGGTTTCAGGCCATGCCCGCTAACCCCGATGGGGCATTGTATTAGACCGTCTCGGGCAGTTGATAGGGAGGGCGGCGTTCGCGGTCAAGGAACGTGTTGGCCACGTCGCTATTGGTGAACCGTTCGGCCACGGGGTCCCATTCAAGGCGTTGGCCGGTCTCGCCGGTGACTTCGCTTACCCAACGGGCAATATTGCCCAGGTGGCAGACGGTCGCGGAACGATGGCCAATTTCGACATCGCAGATGGGTTTGCGCCGCTCTTTGATGCAGTCGAGCCAGTCTTGATGATGGTTGGTGCTCTGATACAGTTGAACTTCGGGGTCTTCGAGGGGTTCTTCGATCAGCTCCTCTGGGTCCGATCGCAGTATCCCCCGGTCGATGGTGATCGAGCCTTCAACACCCATGAAGATAGCGCCGCCTCGGGGGCCGTCGCCCAGTTCCATGACGATGCCGTCGGGATATTCCATGTAGACCTTCGGATGGGCGCAGATGGCATTCCCCCGGGCCAGGCCTTCTGGTTCGGTGTACGTAGGCGGATCGAAGGGGTCGCCCTCGGTCCACACGGCAATGGGGCCGCCCTCATCCATGCCGAGTGCCCATTGCACCTGATCGAAACCATGGGTTCCCCAACCTGTCATCTCGCCTCCCGAGAAATCAAAAAAGGAGATCCATCCGGGATTGCCCCGGGGAACCTTGAGCTGGGGATGATAGAGGTGGGGTTCAACCGGGCCGCACCACATGTCCCAATCGAGGTATTCGGGAACCGTTTCGCCGGGGAGGCCATTGTGCCACGGGCTTTCGTAGTTGGCCGAGATGATCCGTTGAACCTTGCCGATCCGACCATTGCGGATGAGGGTGCAACCGCGATGTTCGATGGCGCTCGACCGTTGCTGGCTGCCGGTTTGCAGAACCCGGTCGTATTTCCGAACGGCTTCAGTGAGCACGCGCCCTTCGTGGACCGTCAGGGTTAGGGGTTTTTCGCAGTAGATGTCTTTGCCCGCTTGGGCGGCGTGGATGCTGTTCAGCGCATGCCATTGGTCCGGCGTCGCCACCACCACGGCATCGATGTCGTCCCGGTCGAGCAATGCACGGTAATCCTGATACGCCTCCGCATCGTACCGCTCCGCCACTGCGTTGGCCTGATTGAGGTCCACATCGGCGACGGCTGCGACGCGCGTGTGCAGGTTTGAGAGGCTATCGATGACCGGAAGGCCCTGCCGTCCTACGCCAATCCCACCGATGACAATACGGTCATTGGCGCCGGGATTGCCGTTCATCGCAAGGACCCCCGATGGTATGATATAGGGCATGCCGAATCCCGCTGCTCCGAGCATGGCGCTTTTGCTCAAAAAACTCCGGCGTGACATTGTTCTTTTTTTGGACTGGGTCTCCATGCTCTCCTCCATCCCCTTGTATGTCTTACAATCTATACGGAACTGCTGCTTAGACCGTTTCTGGCAAGGTATAGGGCTCGCGACGCTCACAGTCCAAGAAGGTGTTCGCCACATCGCTATTGGTGAACCGTTCCGCCTCTGGGTCCCATTCAAGGCGTTGTCCTGTCTCGCCGGTGACCTCGCTTACCCAGCGGGCCACGTTGCCCAAGTGGCAGACAGTTGCCGAGCGGTGTCCAACTTCGACGTCGCAGATGGGCTTGCGCCGCTCCTTGATGCAGTCGAGCCAATCCTGTAAATGGTTCGTGCTTTCGTAGAGTTCCACCTCGGGGTCCTCGAGGGGGTCTTCGATCAGATCCCCCGGATCCGAGCTCAAATGGTTGCGATCGATGGTGATTGTGCCCTCTTCGCCGACGAAAATCGCGCCGCCTCGAGGTCCATTTTCAAACTCCATGATGATGCCATCGGGGTATTCCATGTAAACCTTGGGCGAACCACAGATCCGATTGCCGCGCGATCGATCCTCGGGTTCGGTGTACGTCGGTGGGTCAAAGGGCTCGCCTTCAGTCCACACTGCGATAGGGCCGCTGTCGTCCATACCCAAGGCCCATTGCACCTGATCAAGTCCATGGGCGCCCCAGTTGGCGATTTCTCCGGCGCAGAAATCCCGAAACGACATCCATCCGGGATTTCCCCGGGGCGTTTTCAATTCGGGGTGGTAGGGATGCGGCTCGACATGGCCGCACCACATGTCCCAATCAAGGCCATCCGGTATCGGTTCACCAGGCATCCCGTTGTGCCAAGGGCTTTCATAATTGGCAGCGATTACCCGTTGTACGTTCCCGATGCGGCCATTGCGAATGAGCATGCAACCACGATATTCACTACTGCTCGACCGTTGCTGGCTTCCGGTTTGTAGGACTCGGTCGTATTTTCGGACGGCGTCGACCATTAGACGGCCTTCGCTAATCGTCAGTGTCAATGGTTTTTCGCAATAGATGTCCTTGCCGGCCTGGGCGGCGTGGATGGTGTGCAGCGCGTGCCAGTGGTCGGGAGAAGCCACCAACACCGCGTCGATGTCGTCGCGGTCCAGCAGTTCCCGGTAATCCTGATAGACATCAACATCGTGGTGCTCGGCCACTTGATTGGCTCGGTTTAGATCCACATCGGCAATGGCGGCAAAGCGGGTATGAAGACCGGCTAGATGATTGAGCACATGAAGCCCCTGCCGTCCGACGCCGATGGCTCCGAGGACAATGCGGTCGTTCGCGCCGGGATTACCATTCATTGCCAGCACGCCCGAGGGGAGGATGTAAGGCATGCCCAGTCCTGCAGCGCCAAGCATCACGCTCTTGCTCAGGAAGCTTCGTCGTGTTATGGTTTTTGGGTCGGTTTGCGTTGCCATATTATCTCCATTCTCCTGTTCGTAATTCTTCGCGTTCCTATCCCATGAACAATCTGCCCCGTAGTATGCCGGATCGCGCCCCAAAATGCACATACCGTAACCTTTATATCCCAAATGGGGTACATTTAGGAAACCCATGCAACGGCGTTTTTTTGGAAAGGATTCAGATCGATGCGGCATCCCCTGGTACGGTTCCTGTTGTTCATGGTGATTGGACTCATCACCCCCTTCATTGGCGAGACGCAGTTTTCCGTCTTCATTCGCGGTGATGTCGAGAACCTCATCGGATCGGTGGTGTTCAACACCATCTTTCTGATTCCATCGTTCGGTATTGTCTGCTTGGTTCGTTGGCTTATACGGGATCGACGAATCGCCCTGGGCGTGTTAACGGTGATCTTTGGTACCATCGGCCTGATGGTCGAATGGTTCCTGATTGGCAATAGCCCCTGGGGAAACCCGGATGCCCATCAACCGGCCATGTTCGCTTTCTGGGCATGCATGATCGTCGTGCCTGTGGTGCTGATTGAGCCGGACGCCCGCCTGGCCCGGCTTAAGCGAGTGGTGCTAATCGTGGGTGCTGCTTATACAATAATGGCCGTGTTGGGCCAAATTCTCCTGCCCTCGGCGGACGCCCAGTTTGTGTTTCACATATGGACCTTCATCTATGGGTATATGGGCATGCTGGCCCTCTGTCTGGGGGGCTATATGTGGAAGCTGTCCGGTTCGGTTCCAGTTCCGGCATCACAACCGGAATAATCCCAGGGTCCAGTTCATCGCTTCCTGGTACAATTCCGCGACGA
>PWNM01000023.1 GCA_003557825.1 Candidatus Hydrogenedentota bacterium
CCGGGACGCGCAATGCGGGGGCCGTCAACCCAGGACGGAGCCTTGAGAACATCGCCTTTACTAACGGGCCAGTCTCGGGGGGTACCTTCTCGATCAACCGAGTCGCTATTGATGTAAATCCCGGTGATTCTTTTTCGGCCGTCTTGCAGCGGATCAATGCCTCGGACGCAGGCGTTGAGGCCAGTTACGATGATTCCACCGACACAATCCGTATTGTATCGAACGATCCAGGCAGTCGAAGTATCAGCTTTGGGTCGGCAAACGATACGAGCAATTTCCTGGATGTTGTCAATCTGCAGAACGCAAATCAGACTGTCGGAAATGATGCGCGATTTAGAGTAAATGGCGGGCCGGAGCAAACCCGCAATTCCAACGAAGTAGAAAATGTCATTAGCGGCGTTACGTTGAATCTGGCCGGTATCGGAACCAGCACCGTTTCGGTCGGTGTTGATAACGACGCCATCGTCCAATCGGCAAAGGATTTTGTGGATCAGGTCAACGATGCCATGACCCGTATTGCAACGCTAACGCGTCAAGGTGGCGATCTGGAAGGCGACACATCCCTTCGTATTGTGCAGAATTTTATGCGTCAAACCATGTTCGAGACAGTGGGTGATGGCGCGTTGTCGAGCCTGCTAGAGATAGGCATAAGCACGGGTTCCGGATTCTCCTCTGATTCGATAAGCAAGTTTGAACTTGATGAAGAGGCGTTTCGCGGCGCCCTTGCCAACAACCGTGCCGATGTGGCCGCCCTGTTCACCAATACCGACCGAACGGGCATCGCCGACCGATTCGCCGCCTATCTCGACGATGTGGTGGGAACTCGTGGCTTCCTCAATCAACGAACCCGAAGCAACGGTTTTATTGATCAACAGATTCGTTCGTATAACGATCGAATTCGTAATGCGGAGGATCGTCTTGCTGTCCGGGAGCGACGGTTGCGGACGCAATTTACTCAGATGGAACAGCTTATATCCGGATTTCAACAGCAGGGCGCCTCACTTGGCGGATTGTCCGCCAATATGGGGTTGTTGGGCCGGCTGTAATATCCCGAGTTCTTAATCGTAATCAATACGCTAATGGAGAAGGGAGGACCATATGCCAAATCCAGCGGGAAATTATGACGCCTATAAAAAAGTCAGCGTCGAAACCGCTTCCCAGGGCAAGCTTGTTTACATGTTATTCAACAGTGCCATTCAGCGCTCTGAAGAAGCCCGGAATCAAATCCCCAATCGGAACTATGCGCGCGTTCATGAGAACCTGATCCGGGCCCAGGTCATCATCCAGGAACTGCGCAGGGCCCTCAACACGGATATGGGAGAAATCCCCCGCGAGCTGGATCGGCTATATGAATACTTCGAGCATCTACTCATTCAAGGGAATATCCGCAAGGATCCCAAGCCCATTGAGGAATGCGTGGAACTGATGACGCAGATGCGCGATACATGGAAAGAAGCCTTCGCCATCGCCGAGAGAGAACACGCCCCCTCAAGTAGGCAATCTGCATCATCTCCTCCTCTTGGGAATCATGCCGCGGTCAGCTTCGAAGGGTAGAGCCGCCCGAATTTGATCCTACAGGGACGCATTCGTTTTCCGAGTGCGTCCCTTTTTGCATGCCGTTCGTCTACTCCGTATCATAGCCGTCCGGTGTTGTGCAGTACGTGCAACGGTTGTATTTCCGCATCATCATGGAGGGACGCATGAAAGTACAGGATTTTGCCTATCAAGTCGCCGATCGAACCATGGAACTGCTCGAAACCCAGCAGCATTATAAAATTCCCGACGAAACACGGAAGCAGATCCTGGCGAAGATCCGAGCCGAACTGAACGAGCTCATCAAAAAATCGGGATAGTCCCTACATCATTACCACCCAATATGGACAAACCCCTGTGAATACGGGCATAATATTCACATTACGCCATTGAACCGCGGCATGCAATGGTTGGACGATTCCACGCACAGTGGTCAAGGGGGTCTAGTTCAATGTCCAGCGGCACGTGCCGGTACCTAAACACGGAGTGAATGATACCGAATCCATGACAGAGGAAAAAAAGGGTTTCTTTGGACGCCTGCGCGATCGTCTGACCAAGACACGCACAACCTTGGTGGAAGGCGTCAAGCAGGTGTTTGCGGGGCGAACCCGCATTGATGACGAGGTCTTTGAAGAACTCGAACAGATCCTGATCGAAGCGGATATGGGCGTCGAAACCGTCCTTGCCATTGTCGAAGACATGCGACGCATTAGCCAGGAACGGCGTCTCGAAAACCCTGAGGATCTGTTTGAGGTACTCAAGGAAGAGCTCGCCAGCGTCATGATCCCGGGCGACCATACGGTGGAATGGGAGGCCCATGACGGTCCTCATGTTACGTTGGTTGCGGGGGTGAATGGATCGGGCAAGACTACAACCATCGCCAAACTGGCCGCCAAACTAAAGGCGGATAACAAGAGCGTCCTTATCGGCGCTGCGGATACGTTTCGGGCGGCGGCTGTCGAGCAGCTGTCTACCTGGGCCGAGCGAATCGATGTGCCTGTCATCAAACACAAAGAGGGAGCCGATCCTGCTGCGGTGTCCTTTGATGCCGCCGATGCGGCTATTGCACGTAAGATGGACACATTGATTATCGATACCGCCGGTCGCTTACATACCAAAGTGAACCTGATGGAGGAGTTGAAAAAAATCCAGCGGGTCATCGGCAAACGAATTCCCGGTGCGCCCCACGAGGTCCTGTTGGTCATCGATGCAACCACCGGCCAGAACGGCCTTCAACAGGCCAAAATATTCACCGAGGCCCTTAACGTGACGGGCATTGTGATCACCAAACTAGATGGTACCGCCAAAGGCGGCGTCGCGTTGTCGATTCAGAAGCAGTTGGGTATTCCCATCAAATACATCGGCGTTGGGGAAAAGGTTGAAGACCTGCAACCCTTCGACCCGAAGCAATTTGTCGCGGCCCTTTTCGGCGAGGAGTCCAGCGAACAGTAAGGCGCATGGGCGAGAAACGATGCCATGTGATATGGTGTCCGATTGTTGATGTCTTTGGGAGACATGTGAATGCCAGTCCGTTTCTATAATACGTTGACCCGGGGAAAAGAGGATTTTGAGCCCCTGGATCCACCCAAGGTTCGCATGTATACGTGCGGTCCCACGGTCTATAACTACGCCCATATCGGAAATCTTCGTACGTTCATGTTTGAGGATCTGCTCCGCCGCTTCCTCGAGTATCGCGGATACGATGTGGAGCACGTCATGAATCTTACCGATGTGGAAGACAAGATCATCCGGACCTGTCGCGAGACGGGCGAATCGAGGCAGTCCCTGGTAAAGCGCTTCACCGATGCCTTCTTCGAAGACATGGATACGTTACGCATCAAGCGGGCCCACCATTACCCCGCCGCAACGGATCATATCGATGACATGGTGAAAATGATCAAGGCGTTGCTCGACAAGAACTACGCCTACGAATCACAGGGAAGCATCTATTTTAACCTGCGTGCCTTTCCCGAGTACGGGCGGTTGAGTCACTTCGATATGGAAGCGTTGCGCACTGGAGCCAGCGGGCGGGTGGATTCGGATGAATACGAAACCGACGATGCCCGGGATTTTGCGTTATGGAAAGCCTGGGACGAAGAAGACGGCGATATCTACTGGGAGACCGAACTGGGCAAAGGCCGACCGGGGTGGCATATCGAATGCTCTTGCATGAGCATGAAATATCTTGGTCCGTCCTTTGATATCCACTGCGGCGGCGTGGACAACATGTTTCCCCACCACGAAAACGAGATTGCCCAATCGGAAGCATTTACCGGCAAACCCTTCGTGCGCTATTGGCTCCATAGTGCCCACCTGTTTGTCGAAAACAAGAAGATGTCCAAATCCTTGGGGAATTTTTATACGCTGCGCGACCTGCTGGCCATGGGACATGATCCCCTCGCGATTCGGTATGTGTTGATCGCCACCCATTATCGGCAGCCCAGCAACTTTACCTTTGCCGCCCTTGATGCCGCAAGAGAAGCTCTCCGACGGATAGCGGATTTCAAAATCCGACTCACGGAGGTACGGACGGAATCGGGTTCGGACCTGAGCGTCGAGACTGCAGCCTGCGAGAAGGCTTTTGGCGAGGCTCTGGATGACGACCTCAACATTTCCGCAGCCTTGGCAAGAGTTTTTGATTTTGTGCGCGAAACGAATAAACTAGTGGACGATGGAGTGGTTAGTATCGACGGAGCTCGGCGCGTCCTCGACATGCTCGAACGACTTGATGCTGTCACAGGAGTCTTCGATAGTGGCGAAGCCGAGGAGGTCCCCGCCGAAGTGCTGGAAAAAGTCCAGGCGCGCGTAGATGCCCGACGGCGCAAGGACTTTCAAGAAGCGGACGCCATTCGCGATGAACTGGCAGCCCAAGGCTGGATCATCGAGGATACTCCGGATGGACCGCGGGTAAAACGGACCTGATTCGAGGGTCCGTACGGTCCCGATCATTGCCACAAAACGGGCAAAAGGATATTAGGGCCATGAGACTGGCGCGTATTCATCATGAACGGGTCGTTGACCCCCGTGAAATCGAGGAAAAATCCTTTCAGTTTGCAGTTGCCATCGTCCAAATGGCGAAAAAACTTGAAAATGATATTCCGCAACTCCCCCTCGACAACCTGCTCGAAGAAGGCACGGCCGTTGGATCCCAAGTCGCCGAAGCGCAGGAAACCTCGAGTCGGCGGACCTATCTGTCGCGGCTGACTTCGGCCCGTCATGCCTCTAAGCGAGTCCAATACTGGCTGCGCATTGTCGCCGAGGCCTGTCCTCCATCCGAGGATTCCGCAGCCGAGCTGCTTGCCGATGCCCAAGCTCTACATGTAACTCTTGGGGGGCTCTGCGTCAAGGCCCGTCAGGCGCTTGAATCCGAAGCTCATTAAGACGACCGGCGGTCTTTCCCTTTGTGCTTGCGCCGGAACCTTTGTGATCAATCGGGGTTTAAGAAGTAGATGATGCAAGGATTACCGGTGAATGGATGAAAGCTCGGACTGGACGCTTGTGGAACAGGCTCGTGCGGGCGATATGGATGCATTCGCCGTGTTGGTCCGCCGATATCAAGAACCTGTGATCCATTTTTGCATGCGTATGCTTGGCTCACGGGCCGATGCTGAGGACGTAGCGCAGGAGACATTTGTGCGGTTGTATCGATATCTTCCGCGAATCAAGCCGGAGGCGCGATTTACCACCTTGCTGTTTGGAATGGCGCGCAATGCGACATTAAACGCTATTCGCGATGCCAAACGACGGGGGCGAGGTGTCACGGTTTCCCTTGATGACCGAAATGACGATGCGTTCTCCATCCAAGCGACAGCGGAGACGACGCATCGACCCGATAACGCCGCACGGCTGCGTGAAATCGATGCGTTGGTTCAGGCGGCGATCGACTCCATGCCCCCGGACCATCGGGAAGTATTGCTTCTCCGCGAAGTACAGGGCATGGATTACGAGGCCATCGCCGAAGTCGTTGGCGTCCGCAAGGGGACCGTGAAGAGTCGCCTGGCCCGGGCGCGAGAAAGTTTACGGCTTCGCCTTGAGACCCTGGGAGGACGGCATTTATGACGTCGAAGAATTACAAGTTCGAAGAGTTGTCGGCCTATTTGGATGATGAAGCGGCCGACCCGGAGGCCATCGTACGTCTTATTCGGGAGAACCCGGAAGCAGCCGACCATTTGGACCGACTGAAAGACGCTTCAGAGCGGGTTCAAGTATTGCCTCCACCCGATGTACACCCGGCGTTTGCTACCCGCGTTATGGCGGCTGTGGCGGAGAATCAAAAGGCCCGAACATGGCGGTGGCGTCGCAGAGCGGTTACAGCAATCGCTTCGACCATGGCTCTGCTCCTGGCCATCTCGGTTGGGATATTGACCCGCACTCCCGAATCGGTTCATGAGCCCCAAGCATTCAACCATGAGCATGACGAAGAATTGTTGCTTTCATTACTTGAAACGCAAGACATTGACGAAGCTCTCCTGCTGGACGAATACATGGATGATGGTTCTATTCTTACGGATCCATGGAACGAGCCGGTCTTGCTCGAGGAGGAAGCTCACATCCTTGAGGCCATTGACCTGATGCTTTTGGCGGAGCAAGATCTCGATTCGGCCATTGCTGATCTGGGCCAGGATGAAACGATGATGTTTGCCGAATTGCTGGATTCATATTATCTAGGAGGTAATATTACATGATAAAGCCAGTTATACGGATAGTTATAGCCGGTAGCCTTATTCTTATCGGCGCGGTTGCTTTTGCACAACCCCCTGGACCTCCAGGAGGAAAGCCTTGGGATCGCCTTCGTGATCGCGAAAAGCTGGATGAGCAAGAGGTTCGGGAAATGGTCGAGACCATACGCATGACGCGCATTGCTCGCAGCCTAGACCTCGACAGAGAGGAAACCGTAGTTCTAATACGACGAATCGACGAAGCCCGACGTGAATCCTTCGAGCTCCATCGTCAACGCCGCGAAGCCATGCAAGCGCTTCGCGAAGCGGTCGAAGAAGAAGCGTCCGAAGCCGAGCTCGAAGAACGCCTCCAAACCGTATGGGAGTTAGACAACAAGATTCATGAGCATCGAATGGAGTCCGGAAGACAGGTCAGTGAAGGGCTCAACGTGGAACAAAAGGCCCGCCTGTATCTAATCACCCATGACTTTGAACGGGAAATGCGCGGGCTCATTCAACGGGTGCGACAACAACACCCCCGGTCGCGTCACTCAGACGACGATGAGTCGGAGGATGAACCTTCTGACCCCGAAGATGATTATAGTGAGAATAGTCCTTCTCGGAGTCCCCTTCGCGATGCTCGGGATTAACACCCAACAGGTGCTATGCGGCATGCAGTCGACCCTTTAAAAAATCTCCTGCCCCCAAGCTATGAGCGAGATCCTGTCGGTTCCGTGATAGTCGTTCTGGCGCGTTTCTAGCATAAGTCCCGCCCATTCAAGCAGTTACCGTTTTGTCAAAATAATGGCATATTTAGTGTTGACAACCGAACCTAGCCACTATATAATGGGGTCCGATGCGGGAGCTTCCATAAATCGGCGCCGGCTGCGTGGGCGGGTTATGGGGGAATAAGACAGCTCTATGGAAGTTATTATTTTTTGATCGACCTACCGAAATAAGGCAGGCCAAATTCATAAGGATACGGCGCATATGTTCACCGAGATACGCAAACGGGACGGATTATTCGAAAAGTTTCAGCCCGAAAAGATTACTTGGGCGATTTTTAAGGCGGCTGCCGCATGCGGCGGCGATGATTTTGCACGGGCCGAGGAGCTGTGCCGAGAGGTCATTGCCATAGCGGAGACGAAATACACCGACGACGTTCCCGAAGTTGAGGGTATTCAGGACCTCGTCGAAAAGGTCCTCATCGAGAATGGCCATGCCCGGACAGCAAAAGCATACATTCTGTATCGCGAGAAACGTGCCAGCGCCCGGAATATGAACGCCCTCATCGGCGCCACCATCGATATGTTCTCAGGATACCTGGGTGACCGCGATTGGCGCATCAAGGAAAACGCCAATACGCAAAAAAGCATCAATGGTCTAAATAATTACGTCCGCGAATTCTTTACAAAAAATTACTGGCTTCATGAAATCTACTCGAACGAGGTGCGGGAAGCCCACGAAAATGGCGACCTGCATATCCATGACTTAGGATTCCTCGGCGGGTATTGCGCGGGCTGGGACCTGCGTCAGCTCCTAATGATTGGATTCGGCGGTGTTCCGGGTAAAGTCGAAAGCCGTCCAGCCAAACATCTGCGTTCGTTTCTGGGGCAGATGACCAATTCCACCTTTACGACCCAGGGCGAACTCGCCGGGGCCCAGGCCTGGTCCAGTTTTGATACCTATTGCGCTCCCTTTGTGCGGTATGACAATCTGACCTATGAACAGGTAAAGCAGTGCCTTCAGGAGTTCATTTTCAACATTAACGTGCCCACTCGCGTCGGGTTCCAATGCCCCTTTTCAAACCTCACATTCGATTTGACCGTTCCCGAGACTTTGCGGAATCAACCTGTCATTCTCGGCGGTGAATTTATTAACGCCACCTATGGTGAGTTTCAAGAAGAAATGGACCTATTCAACCGGGCCTTCTGCGACGTCATGATGGAAGGCGATGCCAAGGGACGTGTGTTCACCTTCCCGATTCCCACGATCAACATAACCAAGGATTTTGACTGGGACTCCCCTGCCGTCGATGCGTTCATGGGCATCACCTGCAAGTATGGCATCCCCTATTTTGCCAATTATGTTAACTCAGACCTGTCGCCCGAGGATGCGGTGTCCATGTGTTGCCGGTTGAGGTTGGACACCTCCGAGCTTCGGAAACGGGGAGGGGGGCTTTTCGGTAGTAATCCGCTGACGGGATCTATCGGCGTCGTCACGATCAACCTTCCGCGTATCGGATATCTTGCCCGATCGGATAATGAATTTCGCGCACGCCTTTGGCATATGGTTCAGATTGCGAAAACATCCCTTGAACTCAAGCGGAAGATCATCGAACGGGAAACCGAGAACGGTCTTTATCCATACTCGGCCCGGTATCTGCAAGACATTTTCGATCGAACGGGTGAATACTGGCACAACCACTTCAGCACCATCGGCGTAGTGGGTATGAACGAAGCCCTTCAAAACTTCATGGGGGCCGACTTGGCCACCCAAAAGGGGCAGGCTTTTGCCCTCGACATCATGGAGTACCTTCGCGACCTCTTGGTCGACATTCAGAATGAAACGGGCCATGTGTTTAATCTTGAGGCTACCCCTGCCGAAGGTACGGCTTACCGGCTAGCACGCTCGGATAAATCTCGCTATCCCGAAATCATTGCTGCGGGGAATGGGACGCCTTATTACACCAATTCGACCCAGCTTCCCGTGGGCTATACGAGTGATCTGTTCGAGACTTTGCTCTTACAGGATGAGCTGCAATGCAGCTATACGGGAGGTACCGTGTTGCATGCCTACTTAGGGGAAAGTATCGAGGACCGTGCGCTGTGCAAACGGCTCATCCAGCGGGTGTTCGACCGGTTCCGGTTACCTTATTTGTCTATCACGCCGACCTTTAGCATCTGTGGCAATCACGGATACATTCGGGGCGAGCAGCATGCATGCCCCGAATGTGGCATGGAGACGGAAGTGTGGTCCCGGGTGACGGGCTATCTCAGGCCGGTCGCTAATTTCAACGAAGGCAAGAAGGCCGAATACGACGAACGGCTGAAGTATGTCGTACGAGACACGGAGGAAGCGTTGGTGTCATGAAGATCGCGGGACTGGAGCGGTGCTCCTTTGTCGATTGGCCGGGTATGATGACCGCCGTTGTGTTTACCCCCGGTTGCACCATGAACTGCTATTATTGTCATAATCACATGTTGCTCGGCTCTGCTGAGACCGTCAAGACGGCGCCCCCCGAAGGCGTACTCGGATGGCTCGAATCTCGCAAAGGTTTCCTCGACGGCGTCGTCATCACCGGAGGGGAACCGTTGCTCCAAAGTGGGTTGCCCAAGTTCCTCGATCGGCTTCATGATATGGGCTATGCCGTGAAGCTTGACACGAACGGCACTTTGCCCGAGGAGCTTGAACAATTATTGCATGCGGGACGTGTCGACTATGTGGCCATGGATATTAAGGCCCCCCGAAGACTCTACAATGCCGTTTGCGGAACCGAGGTAGATCAAGAGCTCATCGATCGCAGCATTGCCTGCATTATGAAGCACGCCCCCGACTACGAGTTTCGTACCACGGTGCTACCGGAGTTTTCCCAATCGGATATTGTGGAGATGGCCACGCGGATTCAGGGGGCTAAGCGATATATTCTGCAGCAGGTCCGATTTCCCAGTCCCCGGAGCCGCCGGATCAATGATGTCCGGCTGGCAGCAACACCCCATACATATATCGACATCCAGAACATAACACGAGGCTTGGAAGGCATCGTCAGGAATTGTGAGACGCGAGGTTTACAGGTCAACGAGGTAATGGCAGCCGTAACCGGGTAGACGGTTGCTGCTCTCGGGGGATCAAATTCGACTGTTTTTAGTTCATGCCATGCCGTGTCTCAATAGCGGCGATTACGGCGCGGCCCGTGGCTCTAAGTTCAGCGTCGGTTGACTCATCGTCGACCATTTCCTGGAGTTGGTCCAGCGCATCGGGGCCGGCCACCATCGAAATAGCCGATAGGAGCTGGATTCGGATGCTCATAGGCAATTTTTCATCCTCGATGGCATCCATAAACAGCGGTACATCCTTTGATTGGATTGTTGTCGCCAGCTCAACCAGGGCGTGGATTCGTTGGTCCACAGGCGCGTCATGGTCCCGCGCGTAAGCGCGCAGTCCTTCGCGTCCTTCCTCGTTGCCGAGTATGGACAACCCCGATAACGCCGCCAGCTTCACCCGGGGATCCTCGGCATCGGTGTGCTGTACGAAGATCGATTCGAAACGATCATCTCTCTCCATTGCCAAAAGCTGGAGCGCGCATGCTCGCGTCATGTCATCAAACTGCTCTTCCGTGAGATACACTATCTGCGCAAGCAATCCATCGGTGTTTTCGGCGTTGCGTAAAACGGCTCCCAATCCTTGGGTTATCACAAATTTCTCCCCCGGACCACTCCCGGATGCAGCCAACACCTCCAGGGCCGGTTGTAATGCTTCTTCGCCCTCCATGGCCAGTGTCAGTGCTATTTCCGGAATGCGCGGATCTTGCATCGCCGCGCGGGGGTTATCCGCCGCGGCGAGCCATTCATCTAACAAGACTTGTTCCGGGCTTGCCTCTGCTTCGACATCCGGCGTTTCATCCCGTGGCACGCACCCTGCCGTCAAGACAAGGGCCCCCATCAATCCCCAGGCAAGAAATGATCTACTCATAAAATCCTCATTCTGTAGGTCAGATAATGACTCGATTCGCTTTGGACATAACCATAGGATAGCATACTTGGCTTCGGCATATGGCGCAAATGCAATGATGGGTACAAATGCTTCAGCTTTTCCCATCAAGGTCATCAATCGATTCGCGTTTTCACATTGAATGGACCGGTTTGTGTCTCGCAAACAGTCGCTTTTTCGTGAACAGCTGTGTTGGACTGATGTTTTTCATGTAGTATACTGAGGCGTCGCTTGTGCAGAAAAGAAATGCGCCTTATTGCCACACTAGAGTGGAAGGCGTTAGGGAATCACGATAAAGGAAACTCTCATGCATCTGTTCTCAGTAGTTTTTTTGATGGCCATGCTCATTATTGCCCATGGGGCGATTGCCGAGGAAGATCAACCTCGAGATATTTACCCGGATACTTGGGTAGCAACCGACTCCCTGGGGCGCACTGTTCCCACCTTCGACGAAGTTGGTCCAGTTAAAAATGACCAGGAAAGAGTGGTGGGTATTTTCTATATCACTTGGCATACCCCCGATCGCGCGGCAGGCGAGCCACCTTATACAGCCGACGTCACCAAGATTCTAAACGAAGCTCCCGAGGCGCGGCTGGATGCGGCCCACCCCGCATGGGGACCGTCGCCCGGTAGCGGATACCATTGGGGCGAACCGGAAATGGGCTATTTTCTTTCCCAGGATCGATACGTTATTCGCAAGGATCTATCCATGTTGGCTGATGCCGGAGTTGACGTGCTTATCATGGACGTTACCAATGCCGTACTTTATTGGGACGAATGGGAGGTAACCTTCTCCGAGATGCAGAAAATGAAAGAAGAGGGGAACCAAGTGCCCCAGTTCTGTTTTTGGGCGTTTAACGGGCCAGTGATTACAGTGGTGCAAGACCTATATGATCGCATCTACAAAGCAGAGGAATACAAGGATTTGTGGTTCTACTGGGATGGTAAGCCCTTGCTGCTCTACAACGACAATCCCGGCGTTTCAGCAGCGCCCCATCCATTGCCCCATCCCAATCCCAACTACGATCCAGACATCGCAGCCGATCCGGAACATCCGCATCATGGCAACCCCTATTACACGGAGGAGCATCTGTCCGATTACACCCAGGAGATCACGGACTTCTTTACCTTACGCAACATGTGGTGGGGATATTATGAGTGGGCCGGTGAACGGTTCATTGGCACGGAAGGAAACTGGAGTTTTGGATATAGCCTGGATGAGGAAAGCGTTCGTGCTATGGACCCCAAGGATCTGGTCGCACCATGGCAGGGCAAGCCTGAGCAGGGCGCTGTGACGCCGGCGCAACATCCAAATAGCATCATTGGTAAATCATGGAGTCGGGAAAATCATCAACCTGAACTCGACGAGTACGACCTACCTGTTCCCACCAAAGTACCCTGGCTCGGGGAGGTGGTTGACGACCCGGAGGGATATGGCATCTATTTTCAGGAGCGCTGGGACGAAGCATTGGCAGCCGATCCGCAGTTCCTCTACATCAACGATTGGAACGAGTGGACTGCCGGAAAGTATCACCCCACGGATGCCGGCCTGAGTATCGCGATTCCACCTGAGGAGGAACGTCGAACAGTTACCTTCTTGCGTCGTGAAAGTGAATTCATGTTCATCGATCAGTACAACAGTGAATTCAACCGGGGCATCCATCCCATGAAGGGTGGATATACCGATAATTATTACATGCAGATGGCGCAGAACATTCGTCGCTATAAGGGCGCTCGGCCCATACCGGAAAACCGGGGAAGCCATACCATAGCGGTTGACGGCAATTTTGCCGACTGGGACGCCATCGAAGTAGAGTATCGCGATACCATCGGCGATACCATCCATCGGGATCATCCGGGTTATAGCGGGCTCCATTACGAAGACGACTCAGGACGAAACGATCTCGTAACCCTCAAGGTCGCGGTGGACGAAGACAATGTGTATTTCTATGCCGAAACGAATGAGCCGCTTACGCCCCACACCGGGAACAACTGGATGCTGCTCATGATCAACGCGGATCAAAATCACGAAACCGGTTGGCACGGGTATAACTACTTAATTAACAAGAAAATCATCGACGGGAACACGACGACCTTGATGGCTTATGAAGGCGGGCAGTGGGTAGAGAAGGCTCAAATTCATATGGCCTACGCGGAGAACATGCTGGAGCTTGCCGTTTCTCGAGCGGATCTTGATCTGTTAGGTGATGAAGTCACCTTTGATTTTAAATGGGCCGATAATCCCTTGGATCTGGATGATCCCACGTCTCTTTTCCTCCATGGAGACACGGCTCCCAATCGTCGATTCAACTATCGGTTCATCTGGCACGAATAAGTTCATGAAGCTGGATTTTTGCATCGCGGGTCGAATAACCGGGAGCCTTTTGCTTACGGCGCTTGTCTTGATTATGCCGAAAGCGTTTGGCGAACCGATGGGTCGAATTGCCTTCTTGCGCGGTGAAACCCAAGCGGAACGCTGCGTTCATGTGACGGATCTCGAAAGCGGGGAGACCATTCAGGTGGGTCCCGGAGATCACGATGGCCCGCCCGTCTGGTCACCCGATGGGTACCGATTGGCCTTTACCACCCGGGAAGGCGACGGATTGGGTATCATGGTCGTGCGGCCCGATGGGACCGATGGTCGTATGCTCCACACCGAAGCTGCCTGGAACCGTGAGCTGTCCTGGTCGCCTGATAACCGTCGTATTGCCTATATGGCCAGCGAGGAGAACCCCGAAACCGGCACGCTTCGAGTCTACGACCTTGAGACCGATACGGAAACCGAATGGGGAGGAGGGCAGGCCGGGCTTCTGCAGCCGGTCTGGTTGGGGGAATCCCTTCTCATTGCGTTGTTGCAAGCCCAGTTGGAACGGCTGGACGACGCCGAGGCCGAGATGTGGCGTGGGATTGATCCCGATCCACGTAACACGCTTTTGGTCATTGGCATGATAGGCGAACCTGGGGCCCTTACTACCCATCCTTTCGCAGTGACCCGTGATCATGCGCTGCCGTTTCCGATGATGTTTATGCCGTCCCGCGGGAACTACGTTGAATGGAATATCGCCATTCACCCTCGGGGCGGTCGATATATCGCCTTCGAGTCCAATGACGGCGGCGATCGCGAGATCTACAACCTAACGCAACGGGGCGCATTCAACCTGAGCAATCATCGCGCGGCCGATTGGAATCCCGTTTGGTCACCCCGGGGCGACTGGCTCGCTTTTGAGTCATTTCGATCGGGACGCCGTGGCGTCTTTCGGGTGAATCCCGATACGGCCTTGGTGTTACCCGTCGCCGTTTCCGAAGCAGCAGACTTCTGGGACCCCACCTGGTCGCCCGATGGCCGATGGATCGCCTGTGTTTCTACCGCCTTGGTCGGAATGCCACAGGTGGTCCTGGTCAATTTGCGGGATGATTCGATTCAACGCCTCACGCTAAAGGGCCAAGCTCTTGCGCCGGCTTGGCAACCCGGTGACCGCCGATGATTGGGCGCATTGTATTAGGCGTTTTTCTGATCACCATCGTTTCCTTACCCGCCGTGGCGCGTCAGGCGGACGGCGCCCTGGGCCTAATCCGCGTACCCAATAGTGGCCAGCCTGCGATTGTTATGCCGGGCGATCGCGTTGCCGTTCATGCCCTTAGTCGAGGGGATCTTCAGCTTGTCGCGGATGATGCTACCCAGCGGCTGAAAGTCGATTGGAATGATAGACTCGATGGGTCCTTTGAGGCGGAAGTTTCCATTCCGGAGGACACCCCTTCTGGAACCTACGCCTTATCCATGGATTATCAAGGCGAATTCGAACACAACGCCCGCGCCGTTTATGTGATCGATAGTTTTCCGGAGCGTTATCAGGTGGCTCATATTACCGACGCGTACATAGGTCGAGATGACGAAACGACGGCTGAGCTTCGTGGTGTGATCCATGCCATCAACGCACGGTATAAAGCCGCCCTGGTTGAACCGGAGCCCGAATCGGAGGAGGAACCGGAGAGCATTCCCCTTCCGTTGGCCTTTGTTCTTTTCACTGGTGACCTGACGGCAGACGCCACACCCAAGCAGTTTTCCGAAGTGGTTGACCTGCTGGATGAATGCTTGGTTCCTACCTTTGTGGTTCCCGGCGTACATGATGCCAACGGCCTGGTTTTTGAATCTTTTTTTGGCCCCGCCACCTACCGGTTTGTCTACGGCGACGATGGCTATCTGGCCTTTGACACTCGGGACCTTATACCGGCGGAGGATGCCCATCCTCAGCAAGGACTTCTGGAACGGTTTCGGAGGGAGCTTATGCCCCGGCGCTGGAGCATCGGTTTCACCCATCGCTACGATCCAAAGATGGGCATGCGCGCCCAAATGACTCTTTTTGTCGACGCTCCATTGGACCATCTACTTTTTGGGCACTGGGGGCGGGCCAACACCGATGAAGAACGAGCCACTCCTTGGGGGCATACGGGCATCACTGTCTCTCCGCCTGTCGCCGAGGGGTCATATCGCCTTCTTGAAGTTGGTCCCTATGCCCTTCGTCCGGGTCCTGTCGAGACGGTTAACGAATAGCATGTCCAAGCTTTGTGATGTTGTCCTGGTTATAGGGAAGGGTAATTTGTGCTGAAGTATACTGCTTGCAATGATATAGAATCTATCATCCGGCCTACGTTATAAGGACGGCCTTCACTGGACGGTTATGTATATCCAATTTTTCTCAACGTAATATGCTGTTCTTTGGAGCCGAGACTTCCATCAGATTGCCATGATGGGCGTTGTATGTACCGGGCTGTTCGAGATTCCAACTCCAGAAGAGTGATCCTTGATAGCCCATGGCATAAAACTGATCGCGGAGCGCAATCACATGGTCAGCGGCCGTCTCTAGTGTTTCCCGTTTGCGTGCGCCGTACTCTTGGACGAGTGTTGGAATACCCGAAGCCTTCACGGCCTCCCACTCATGGGCTTCTGGGCGCACTATCGGTTCATCACCCCATGGATAAATCGATGCCGAGATGAAATCCACAGAGCAGTTGTCATCGACTAACACCGACGGGCGCGGCGGAATGCGGGGATCGGGCTCGGGGTCAAGCAGTCCGTTATAGGGCTCTCGCCCGTGCGCATCGGCAGTCCAGAATCCTACGTTCACAAATGTATTGGGATCGACCTCCTTTATTGCCGCGGTCAGTTCATTGGTCCAGTGGACAATGCCATCATCCCAGCAGGCTTGACGACTATCTTTGTCGCTCATGTCATAGGTCTTGCCGTTGGCGGTCATTATATGGCCCTCACGATACATGAATGGCCCCTGGGCGCTGTGGATGTTGCTTTCATTGGCCAATTGCCAGGAGAAAACCGTATTGAGCAATCCTTCGTCGGCCTCTTTGATATAGCGGATAAAGTCGGCTGCCAAGGCTCCCTTGGCTGCAATCAACCCCGGCGCGAGGTATTGCCTATTCACACCCGTGATCGAGGTGAATTCGTTGTTATCCGCGCTTTCGACAATGGAATCGTAATAGGCATTGGTCGGAACACGGTCGAATATGGCGATGACATAGACCCCATGACGCGTCGCGCGTTGCAGGAAATCGATGAAGTTGCTCATGTACTCCGCATTGAGCCCGTGGCTATCGGATAGACCAGTAACCCCTTCCCCCTCGACATTCTCGCCCCAAGCCCAAAGGCGAATGATATTGCTGCCTAACTCCGCCATGTGACTCAGTGTATCTTCCATCGCCTCCGGATCATACTGGCCCACATTAAATGTTGCATGCCAGTTGCCCATGCCTAAAATCGTGTGGTTGTACCCTTCAGGATGGAACTGCTCACCGGTTTTCGTGTTGTAAAAAACCCGCCACTCTTGCCATTCACCTTCGCCATCGCGAACACCGATGCGCGGCAAGGGATCAACGGGGACGAGTTCTGGTGGTCTAGGATGGTCAGGCATAATTTGCTCCACCCTCGTTCTCGTTATGGGCTCCTCTTCGTCGGAAATGTCAGCATGGGCCTTAGCCGCGGCAAAAGCCATGTTCAGTGAAAGGCCAAGAAGTATGGACGAAACAACAAC
>PWNM01000102.1 GCA_003557825.1 Candidatus Hydrogenedentota bacterium
CTGCATAAACTTTGGGCCAACCATGGGGCATGCTCAGCGCAAGGTTCACCACGCCATGGCGTCGGAAAGGTAAGGGGTTATGGACCACTACGGGCTGCGGTATGGCATCGGCCTCGGAAGCCCCTCCCACGCTGGTTATGGCACGGCGTATCACGCCATCGGCGATTTCCTCGGCCTGGTCAAACCGGTACATCATGTCGCGATGCACCTGGTCGATGCTGCATCCGCAGATGGAATCATGGGGATGATTCTCAATGACATACTCCCATGCTTCATCAAGGTAACGAAGGACCGGCGAACCGCCTGCCAGTTGCTGGAAGAGCGCATAGGGTTCGGCCCATTTTTCCAGCAAGCCCTGGCACTGGTCATTACGTTGTTTCAACGTATAGCGGGATGAAATGGTATGGACGATCAGGTATTGGCACGCACGGTTCTGATCGCGGCACGGCGCTCGCAGTTCGCCTTTGAAGGTATCCAGTTTATCCGCATGCTGGGCGACATCTGCGGCATATTCGGGTAAACTCCCCCAGACAAACTCGATATCGGGGTATTTTTCCTGCATGCCCTTAAACAGGTCAATCATGTGCGTTCCGGCATGTTGATGGTCGTTGCCATCCAGGATCAGGAAAGTCGGGATTTGGACGCGTCCACGCTCATGGGTAATGTACTGATCGATCATGGCCTGGAACTTGGGGTCCGCATAGTCGGTTGTTCCATCGATTACCCGGGTACGGTGGAAAAGCCAACCGTAGGCAGCCTCGTCAAATAGCTTATGGGTGATCATCTGCGAGCCATCCGGCCCTTCCCATATGAACTGAGGCGCAAAGTCCTCGTCGGTCGTACCCCGCCAGACGATTCCGCCTTTGAGTCCCAGCCCCGTCATGAGCATGGGCAACGCCGCGATATGACCGAACTGATCGGGCGTATAGGCGAAGGACATGGGCTCGACGCCGTATTCCCGGCAGGTCCGCATACCGAGTTGAATGTTGCGGACAAAGCTCTCGCCGGAAACCAGCCATTCATCGGGCAATACGTGCCACGGCCCGGCCAAAATGCGGCCGGCACGCATGAGCTTCAGCAATCGTTCCTGATTCTCGGGACGGATCCGCAGATAGTCTTTGAGGACGATAGCCTGGCCGTCCAGATGGAAGCATCGGAACTCGGGATGGGCCTCCATAATGTCCAGCAACTCGTCGATTACTTCGACCAGCCACATCCGGAATTCTTGAAAGGTTTCGTACCACTCCCGATCCCAGTGAGTAGATACGCAGTAAAACGCTTTGGGTTTGTCCCCGGTCATGCTCGCCCTCCTTCTGATTGGCCGCCTATTATAACGAAGACTCGAAACCGATTGCACCATGCAATTATCGACAAGTTTATACTCCTTGACAAGCAAAGATCCATCCGTTACACTACCCTTTGAGGCTCACAACCTGAGCAAAACCCGAAAACGGGTTGAAGGCGTGATGGAATCACGAACTGATCCAAGGAAATCCATACGGAAAAGGAGGTGATCGGTAAAGCGGGACGAACCAACACCATGTAAGACAACTGGGTGATACGTTCACAACCGATAAGGAACATAACCATGAATACACACAAGACCAAAGGGTTTACCCTGATCGAATTGCTGGTCGTCATCGCGATCATCGCCATTCTGGCGGCAATTCTGCTGCCTGCATTGGCACGTGCTCGCGAAGCGGCCCGGCGCGCCTCCTGCGCGAATAACTTGAAGCAATGGGGGCTCATTTTCAAGATGTACTCCGCCGAAGACCGGGGCGGCTCATTCCCTCCCGCGACGGACTATCAGACCATCATGACATTTGAGCATCTTGGTGGACAAGAGACATCATGGTCCCTTCCCATGACTTTTAGCGCCTCCGCGTTGTTTCCTGATTACTGGAACGATGTGGCGATCATGCGGTGTCCCTCGGACGCTGGTGGTGACGCATTGGGTCAGGCGATTGGCATCCAGGATGATTACGCCGAGCAGTTCTCACGGGCGGCCAATGCAACTGGGGTCGATCCCTATTGGCAGCAACAGTGCATGGGCATCCTCCTATCGCAGCCCATCTCATATCTCTATCATGCATGGCTGTTCACAACTCCGTCGCAACTCTCCCTTGTGCAGCAGAACCAGGCGCCGCATGATCCAGACGGGAATTGGGGCGCGCCCCATACCCATAATATCCCCGTTAGCGGACTGAGGACCGTTCCGGGGTGTGACACCATGCAGGAAGGCGCTGTACCTGGCATATCGAATGCCTGGGGCGACTATCTTTGGATGGACGTCAGCAATCAACCCCGAAATTCCGGGGGCGATTTTGTGAACTGGTGGGGTCCGGAAGGACCTGGTTATGCGTTTTGGTACGACATGGATGGGTCTCTTTTCCGTAACTCCTACCCGCACCTGCGGGAAGGGATCGAGCGGTTCATGATCACCGACATCAACAACCCTGCCGCAGGCGCTCAGGCGCAAAGCGATATTGTGGTCATGTATGATGCATGGGGCAATGCCGAGCATATCGCCGGGCAGACCGGTACCCTGGTCATGAATCACGTACCGGGCGGCGGCAACGTCCTCTATATGGACGGCCATGTCGAATTCGTGCGGTATCAGGAGGATTTCCCCTATGCACGCGACAGTCACATAATGCCGGACCGAGATTTTGAGAGCCTTGAAGATATTCATTATCTCCCGGCATGGTTGCCCTTGTATGGCGGATGGGGTTAATGTTTTCCGCCATGACAGGTGATTTCAGAGCGGTTTGAGCAAACGGCGCGGATTTTCGATGAAATCCGCGCCGTTTATCGTTGATACGCCTCAACAGGCTTCCCGCTTCCCGCCAACCCACCTCGCTCACAGCTTTTTCATAAATTCAAGTAATCCTCCCACCACAACAGATCGCCAAGTTAATCCCCTTGACATGTAGCCCAAAATAGTCTAAAGTATACGCAAAAGTTGACAGAGCCTATCGGCAAGCGAACTATATATGCTAGAGCAGTTACACCAGGAGTGATAGCGTGTCCAGCCGTAAATACAGGCATTCCAACATACTAGCCGATCTCCGAAATCGTATCGAGAGCGGTGAATGGGCGGAAGGCGCTCAACTGCCGTCGGAAGCGCAGCTTATCGACATGTATCAGGCATCGCGCCATCAGGTACGTGAAGCTCTACGTGCGCTCGAAATTGCCGGGTATCTGGAACGATTTCAGGGCCGAGGTTCCTTCGTGGCGCCCCAACGTCCCCCGGCAAATGGCCTTTGCTTCTCCGGGTCATCCACGGTGGCCATTGCCATTCCCCATTACAAATCCCATTACATGCGCCAAATCGTGGATGGATTTCTACAGCGAGCCTCCGAATCCGGCCTGCAAGCCATCGCCTGCAACCTTCAGTTCGACAATGACTCGGAATACGCATTCCTACAGGGCATCCGCGACAGCGGAGCGGTTGGACTGGCCCTGTGGTTGAGCCATTGTGATGAACGAAGCGAAGCGTTGCTAACGGCCTTGGCCCGAAATGAGTTTCCCGTAGTGTTTATCGACCGTTATATGCCCGACCTGCCCATCGACTACATTACGTCCAACAATGAGCAAATGGCCTATGAATTGACCAGCGCATTGATAGAACGGGGCCACAGCCGGATCGGAATGGTCGTCACCTCGAACGACCGGAACGTAACCAGCGTACAAGAGCGCATTAAGGGATTCCGCCGGGCCATGGCAGAACGTGACCTTGCGGTCCGCCCCGATTGGACCATCGAAATCACCTCATTGCCCTTCGATGAGAAAGACATCCACGTCATTCACCGGGTAATGGCCCACAACAAACGGCCAACGGCCTTCTTTATCTTACACGATCAGATCGGCATGCCCCTGTACCAGGAACTGCATGCCCTCGGATTTTCATCGGAATCCGGATTCGACTTGGCCTCCGTCGACGACGACCATTTCTTTGAAGATAACGGCATTCCCATTTTACACAAACAACAACAGGGATACGCCATCGGACAACGGAGCGCGGAGATGCTCGTTGCCCGCGTGGATAATCCGGGTCTGCCCCAGCAGCGAGTTGTACTCGAGGCGGGGCCGCTCTTATTTGACGAGGATCTGGCCGTGAATCGAGCCGCGCGGCAACCACAGAAAGGAGGAAAAGGGCTCACGGTTTCCTCGACGTCTGTCCAGTGATGACAGTGTATTGAGGCGATCCGATCCATGACTATTGAAAGTTGTACACTAACATTCGAAAGGAACAAAACCATGAAACGACACAAAGGATTTACTCTGATCGAGCTGCTGGTCGTGATTGCGATCATCGCAATCCTGGCGGCCATCCTTCTCCCGGCGTTAGCTCGGGCCCGCGAGGCGGCCCGTCGGGCGTCCTGCGCCAACAACCTCAAGCAGTGGGGACTCATCTTCAAGATGTTCTCGGCAGAGCATCGAGGCGGACAGTTTCCTCCCGCAACCGATTACCAGGCCATTTTCCAGTTCGAGCATGTGGGTAATCTTATTGAATCGTGGTCACTACCTATGACCATGAGCGGTGAAGCCTTA
>PWNM01000551.1 GCA_003557825.1 Candidatus Hydrogenedentota bacterium
GCCTACGGTCGAGCAGGTGAATGATGCCGTTGAACGGGTCCTTATCGAGTTGGGTCATGGTGAGATTGCCTTAGCCTATGCCCGCTATCGAGACCGCCGCGCGCGTATAAGAGACCTGCGCTCCGGAAATTTACGAGCCATTCTCCATGAACTCCGCGAGGCTCAGGACCCAGCGTTAGAGGGCGTCGTATCGCCCAAGCCCTCGCTTTTTGTCAGAACCAGTCAAGATACTCTGGCAGAATGGGATAAAGATCGCATTGTCGAAGCCCTTATCCGCGAAACCGGAATCGATCGGGAACGGGCGGAGCTGATTGCCATGGAGGTACAACAGCAGATTACCGCGGCTCAAGTGGAGACCCTAACGGCTTCCCTGATACGTGAGCTGGTGGATGCCAAACTGGTCGAACATGGACTCGACGCCTATCGCCGTCGTCATATGCGCCTGGGTGTTCCCCTGTACGATGCCGAACGTATCATCTGTCTACCCGACCAAGACGAACAAGCGCCGGCTCGAACGCCCCAGGCCACCGATCTCGAGTTGGCCGAACGGGTCAAGCGGGAGTTTGCTCTCACGCAGGTCTTCGACCAACAGGTAGGAGATGCGCACCTCCGCGGTGAATTGCATATTCACGACCTCGGTTATGTGGATCGTTTACGTGGATGCCGAGCCTCGTTGGAATATCTGACGCGATATGGCATCGGCGGGGATGGTATGCGGTCAAGGCCGCCAGTAGCAGCCGAGCCCCTATTGGCGCAGGCAGGACAGTTCAGTGCTGCTTTGGCAGCCCATTTCACCGGCGTCATCACATGGAAACCGTTTAATGCTCTGCTTCATGCGTTTATTGAGGGGTGGCGTGAGGAGTTGGTACAGGGATACATTCGGATGTTGCTCCTTGCCTTGGCCCCACAGAATGCCTCCGGTCATAGAAAAGCAGCACAAACTATTTTCGAAATCGATATGAATGAGCTGGATGCATCCAAACTTGACCGACAAATAGCCAGGGCCATTTTTGATTGCTGGGGTGACGCTTGTATTTGGGACGATCCAACGCGGGCTCCGCTTCTGAGGGTGCTTCTGCCCTTGCGGAACATGGAGAAGCAATCTGCCAAAAGCGCTCTATTGCAGGTTGCCGAATTTGCCGCTGAAGGACGTCCGATTGCTGTCCAGGTTCGTGAGGAGGCGGATTCCACCGATTCGTGGAACCTTCATAACGTAGCTATGGGTGAAGTCACGATCAACCTTCCGCGCCTGGCCTATGAGGCGCAGAATGAAGCATCGGTCATGACGGCCATAGACCGGGTTATCGTCCTTGCAGCTCAAGCCCATCAGGCCAAATCAGAGTTCATCGAACGCCTGCTAGCTGTACGTTCGTTTGGGCCCTTGGGTTTCCTTTGTGCCAAGCATCAAGGCGTATCTCTATTTGACCCGCGTATTGCGCGGCACAATGTAGCTTTGGTCGGTCTCAACGAGTGTGTCGAATATCTGGCTGGAGATTCGATGCACCGTTCTGACGAGGCGAAACTATTGGGACTGTGTATAGTCGAGCGGACTCGCTTGGCCTGCGATCGGGAGCGTCACCGTACGGGACTGCACCTTGAACCGGTGTTAGGCACAGATCCCCGAATCGCCCGTCGCTTCGCGGGGCTTGATGTACGAGAACACCCTGAGGCCGTGCGTAACGTAGTAAAGCATGACCCCATTACACAGGATCTGTTCTACACCTGTGGGGTTGAATCCTGCTCAAAACACGGGCTGACGCCATTCGAGCAGGCCCGGGTTGAAGGACTGTTCCATGCCTATCTTGGCGGGGCGCCGGTTACGCGTGTCATGGTTCCAGAACAAGGGATGACAGCCCGTTCCATAGCGGATTTTATCGGATGCGTGGCACGCCATACCGATGCAGCGGGGATATGGTTTTGCGGCGCAAAGCATTAGTTCATCCACTCAGGTTTGATCCCAAAAGGGGCCGATGAAAATCCTTCATGTGTATAAGGACTTCGATCCGCCCGTCCATGGGGGAATGGAACGGCACATTGCTCAGATGTGCCGATTCCAACGTCAATGGGCCGAGGTCGAAGCACTGACATGCAGCCGATCACGGCAGACCCGCGTGGTGGAACGGGATGGAACGCGAGTAACCGAAGTGGGGGAGTGGGGCCGTTTTCAGAGTGCGCCATTTTCTCCCGCCTTCCCATGGCATCTGCGGCGGATATCGGCCGATGTGGTGGTTGTTCATATGCCAAATCCAACGGCCGAAGTGGCGTGGCTGTTGGCCCGCCCGAAGGCCCGGTTGGTCGTGCGCTATCAAAGCGACGTGGTCCGACAGGCGACGGCCATGCGTATTTATGGTCCCGTTCAGCAACGGTTTCTGCGTTGTGCGGATATCGTTATTCCGTCATCGGAGACCTATCTCGATAGCTCCGACACATTACGCGCCGTAGCGGATAAATGCCAGGTGGTTCCGTTGGGCATACAACCCGAAGACTTTGCCCAAGCCGATACGGATAGGGTCGAGGTCCTTCGTGCCCGGTATGGCGAGCCCTTCGTCCTCTTTTCCGGACGGCATAGGTATTATAAGGGTATCGAACACCTTGTAAGGGCAGCCGCTGCCATCAAGGGCAAGGTGGTCATCGCGGGCGAGGGACCGGAACGTTCGCGATGTATGAACCTTGCCAAGGAGCTTGGAGTTGATATAGTGTTCCCCGGCGCGCTAAGCGCTGAGGAGCTGGTGGCCCATCTGCATGCGTGCGCTGTGTTTGCCTTTCCGTCGTGCGCACGGAGCGAGGCCTTCGGTATTTCGATTCTCGAAGCCCATGCATGCGGGAAGCCAGTCGTCGCCACGCAGCTCGGCACGGGGGTCGAATACGCCAATCTAGATGGGGTGACAGGCATTAATGTACCGCCGGGCGATCCGGTGGCATTGGCCGATGCGATTAACAGCTTGCTTGCCGATCCAGAACGGCGTTGTCAGATGGGCGAGGCTGCGCGACAACGGGTGCAGCGGGAGTTCCATGTTGAAAGTGTAGCGCGAAGGGAGTTTGATATCTATCAGGAAGTGTTGTCTCAGCACGCATCCCGGGACAACTCAACACGGGCAGTGGAATGATCAACTGGTACCTTATATATGCCTACGCTCTTGGGTTTGCATTTATCCTTTCGGTGGCCCTGACTGCACTCATACGGCGCTTGGCCCTGCGATGGAATGCGCTGGACCATCCCGGCGAACGGAAGATGCAGTCCGCCCCAGTTCCTCTCCTCGGCGGCGTGGCTATTTTCGTTGCGTTCAACTTAATTATTGTTTCCAACTTGATTCTCCTGGAGCCGGTACGACGATTTGGATTTGACTGGCTTGAGTTACACGTTTTTTCGTTTCTTGGGGCCGATGTGTACTGGAAGCTTGCGGGTTTGGTTGCGGGGGGATGTGTCATATTCGTTCTCGGGTTGATAGATGACTTGAAAGTATTGACTCCTGAGATCAAGCTTCTGGGTCAGGTTTTAGCTGCTTTCATCGTTGTCGCCAGTGGTATTCGGCTCAACCTGTTTTTGCCTGAGTTGTTTGACGGAGGATGGGTTGTAACGGTTTTGACAAGCGCGCTGACCATGCTTTGGCTGGTTACCATCGTAAATGCGTTTAATTTTCTGGACAATATGGACGGTCTGAGCGCGGGCGTATCAGCGATTTCCGGCTTCGCGATTTTCCTCTGCGTTATGCCTCAGAACACATTTGTGGGCGTCCAATTGGCGGTGTTCATCGGCGCGGTAAGCGGTTTTTTGTTCCACAATGTCAATCCGGCGCGGATTTACATGGGCGATGCCGGGTCGATGTTTTGTGGTTATATCTTGGCGGTCTCCGCGGTACTGGCAACCTTTTTTGATGAAGGTACGCCATCGCGAGTTGCGATTCTGGCGCCCGTCGTGGCATTGAGTGTGCCCATTTTTGATATGGTTACCGTCGTGTACATTCGATGGCGCAATGGCGAGTCCATCATGAAAGGAGATAAACGACACTTTTCCCATCGATTGGTAGATATGGGAATGACTCCCCATCAGGCTGTGGATTTTATCTTCTTGGTGGGGGCCATGGCAGGGATCGCCGCCATCATTTTGCGTTTGGTTGACCGATGGGGATCGATATTGGTTCTAGCTCAAGTCGTAGGGCTCTATGGGCTAATAGTTATTTTGATGCATGCAGGAGCGCCACGGAATAAAGGATCAGACGGGTGAGTAGGAAAAAACGTGACACCAAGACACATCATCCCGTAAAGGTTAGCTCCGAAGGCACGGCAAGCTTTCCACACGTGGGCGTGCGCATCCTGGGATTTGAAGTCCTTCTTTTCATATTTGTCGTGGTCATGCTGGCCAATATCCCCTTAATCGCCATGCTGCCTTGGGGCGGGATGCTACCCTTTGCAGCTGCCGCCTTGCTATACCTCTCGGCTCGCCGCGTATTTCCGGACGACCCCGATCAGGCCCATGAGTTCGCCCTGGCGAATGGCATGGCCGTGTTGCTTCTCATGCGTCCCTGGCTCGATGGCATGA
>PWNM01000394.1 GCA_003557825.1 Candidatus Hydrogenedentota bacterium
ACGAAGCCATTCCCTATGCAAAAATGGCCATCGAACTCGAACCGAACAACCTGGCCACGCACAATAACTATGGTAACCTGCTCGTGACCCTTGAACGGTATGAAGAAGCAAAGGCGGCATACCAACAAGCCATCGAATTGGACCCGACTCATCCGTCGCCCCACTACAACATGGCGTGCCTTGCGAGTCTACGAAGCCACACGGAGGATGTATTCGAGTATCTGGCCAAGGCCATTCAACTGGACAAGGTGTTTCGCGACGAAGCCCGCCAGGATCCGGACTTCGACGCCGTCCGCGATGACCCCCGATTTGAGGCGCTTGTCGGCGAGGAATAACCTATCTTGTAAGCGAAACGGTCCCCTTTAGTTCAAGCGGCGTTGTATCGTCCTCGTCCCCCTCAGCCTGTACCGGCTGCCCGTTGGCGTCGTAGGCGGTTATGGTAAAGACATATTCGCCCTCTGGAGCGTCGCTTGAGATGCCAAACATGCGGGACCATGTACCGTCTCCAGCCACTTTATCCCCACGTTGTCCGCTATCGAACAGATCCATCTGCAAGGTTTCGCCCTCCGGCGGTTCCAGGGCCATACCGATCGTATCCACCTGGAAAAACGGATCCACCACATCCACAGTTACAAGGACATCCTCACCCGCCTGAAGGGTTGAAGGCTCAAATCGGACATTGGTAAGTCCGGGCCGCCTCGGCGATTCGGCTTCGGCGACCTCCGGCGCATTTGTAGAAGCTGGTTCATCGAGGGACCCCACACTGACGCTTTGCATTTCCAGGCGTAACGGGTCCGACGGCTCCGCGGCCTGGGCCGAGCCGATACCCATGCGCTGCAATTGACGTAGTATGGTCATGATCTCATCAATATCGCCCGTTAGCGTAACCGACACTTCGACGTCTCCACGAGCGACGCCACCGCTTAACAAGACCATCATCAAAACGACCGCAACCACTTTGATTATCATCATTTTCATGAGCCTCATCCTCTCTCCCAAACCCAGTGCAGTAACGAAATTACTATATTAAAGCTCCATATGACAGAGAGCGTATCATATAGAAATCAACGAAGGAATGTTCGACGCCCCAATCGCTCTTTGTAGTACTCGAACTCACCGTCCGCCGCAGGCTCGCTGCTTCGAGCGAGTAATTCAGCAACCTCGGATTCGCTGAGAGGCCTGAAATTCCGGGTAGCCTCCAGAGCTTGCTCGAGATAATCCAGCCTATCCATGCCGCAGATAACCGTGGCGGTGGGCAAATTCATGGCATAATGAAGGCATTCCTCCACAGTGAAGGGGCCCGAATCCTTGAGAAACTGTGCCTCGCCGCCCAAGGGCTTCATGCCGATGATGCCCATGTTGAGGTCCAGCGCCTGAGGCAAAACCGTATGCTCGAAACTATTCCAATGATGGTCAAAGGTGTTAAGGGGCAGTTGTACGGTGTCCCAATCGGACCAACCATCGAGCATTTCCATGTGCCAATCGGGATGCGAATGTCCTGTGAATCCAATATACCTAACTTTTCCCTCCGCTTGGGCTTGGAGCATCATCTCCGGTATCTCGTTTTCATACACCGCGGCGGGGTGGCCGGCATCGTGGATTTGATGGACCTGCCACAAATCGATAACATCCGTTTCGAGTCTCCGCAAGCTATCCTCGAGTTGCTGGGCGGCCGAGGTAGCGTCCCGATCGAATGTGTAGTGCTTGGTCATCAAAAAGACCTTATCGCGATAACCATCCCGAAGAGCTTTCCCCATAAGCTCCTCACTGCGACCGGCATGATACCCATGAGCATTGTCCATGAAGTTGACGCCCTCGTCGATGGCGGTTCGCATGATCTGAATCGATTCCGAATCGCTCAGGGTATTAAGCCCGATATGATATCCCCCTAGACCCAGCAACGAAACAGCCTCTCCGGTCTTTCCCAAGATTCGATAGGGTATACCGTTTCGTGGCTCACAGCCCAACTGGGGTCCACCCAATGCCGCCAGCGCGGAAGCAAACGCTGAGTACTTTAGAAACGCTCTACGATCCATGCTCATCCTATGCCCTCCTTTTTGCGAGTTTCCAGACCCCATAGCCAAAAGGCCTGTTCACCATACCATCGATACGAGCATAGATCGAATTTTTGAGCGGTGTTCTTTGGTACAACGGGGCTAATCTGAACTCCCCGCCTTGTAATACTCCAGGTCGCCGCCGGCAGCCGCACCACTGCAACGGGCAAGCAATTCGGCCACTTCCTCTTCCTCGAGAGGACGGAAAGTCCGGGCCGCTTCGATGCCTTGGCGCAAGAAGTCCATATTGTCCATGCCGCATACAACAGAAGCAATGGGCAGATTCATGGCGTAGTGAAGGCATTCCTTCGCCGTAAGCAGCTCTGGACCCAAAAATTGGGCCTGTCCGCCCAAGGATTTCATCCCAATTACGCCGATGTTCTTATCGAGGGCGCGAGGCAAAATGCTATGTTCGAAACTGGTCCAGTGGTGATCAAACGCATTTGTCGGCATCTGAATGGTTTCCCACTCGAATCCACCGTCGAGCATCTCACCCATCCATTCTGGACGGGAATGCCCGGTAAAGCCGATATAACGGATTTTGCCCTCATCCCGCGCTTTGAGCATGACCTCGGGCAAGTCGTTTTCATAAACTGCTGCAGGATGACTCGCATGATGGATCTGATGAACCTGCCATAGATCGATAACATCGGTCTGCAAACGTCTCAAACTCTCCTCGAGTTGCTGGCGCGCGGATGCGGCGTCGCGTTCGAAAGTATAAAACTTGGTCATGAGAAACGCTTTGTCGCGATATCCGTCGCGCATAGCCTTACCCATCAGTTCCTCACTGCGACCGCCTTGATAAACGTAGGCGTTATCAAGGAAATTCACCCCCTCATCAAGGGCCGTCCGGGTAATCCGAATGGATTCCTCATCGCTGAGGGACGGCAGACCAATATGGGATCCGCCAAGACACAGAATCGAAACGCTTTCTCCGGTCTTGCCGAGGATGCGATATGGAATACCATTCCGTTCCTCGCTTAGGGCAGGTGGTCCGCCCATGGCGGTCAGAGCTGCCGCAAAAGCCGAGTATTTTAGAAACGAGCGTCTATCAATATGCATTCTTCCTCCTAGCGTCGGATGTCGATATGTCAGGTTAATACGTCAGGTTAAGTGTCTTTTCGAAAACACGCGGACGGTACTATACCTTCCCATGTATAGCAAAAATCAAGATAGCCGCTTTCGATTGGGCTCGTAGCGATGCATGTCGCTCATTCGTTGGGATAGATTGTTTGGGCTTCGTTTCGGCTCATGCTATACTCTAGACCATTCACGACAGAACCATCGGCGATAGAGCAATGAGAAAGGCGCAGTTCCTATGAGTTTCGATCTTGTTTCGTTGGGATTGGTGTGTGCAGATGTTATGGTCAAACCGGTCGATAGCTTGCCGGACCGGGGGACCCTCGGGCTTGTTCCCCAGTTGGAAATGCACTTGGGCGGTCTGGCGGCAGTTACCGCTATTGCTTTTCGACGTCTAGGCGGGAAATCAGCCTTTGTGGGCAGCATTGGAAACGACGGCTTTGGCGATTATCTCTATCAGCATTTGGCCAAAAACGGTGTCAACCTGGATGGCGTGAAACGATCTGAAACCGAAGGTACGCCGGCCACGGTAGTGTTGCTAAGCGGCGAGGGGGAACGCACCTTTCTACATCATGCGGGAACCGCCAAGACCTTTTCAGAAGACGATGTGGATTTCGCTTTTCTCTGGCGCGGAAAGATGGTGCATTGGGGCGGCCCTGCAGTAACTCCCGGCCTGGATGGAGAACCCATTGGACGAATCTTCAAGCGGGCAAAAGAAGCGGGACTAAAAACATCGTTTGACACATGCTACGATGGTTCGGGAGTATGGTTTCCTAGAATTGAGCATGCGTTACCTTATACGGACATTGTCATGTCGAGCCTTGAAGAAGCTCGCCAATACACTGGAAAAGAGGATCCTGATGCAATAGCCGACTTTTATTTATCTTTCGGGCCGCAGATAGCGCTGATCAAATTGGGATCAGAAGGGATGTTTGTCAAAGATGCGAACCAAACTTTCAAAATCCCGGCCCACAGGGTTACGCCGGTAGATACGACAGGCGCAGGCGACGCTTCATGCGGTGGATTCCTGTTTGGGTATCTCCAGGGTTGGGACATGGAGCGCTGCGCGAAACTGGCCAATGCTGTGGGCGCGTTGACCGTACAAGCCATGGGCGGCAGCAACGGTATAGCGAATCCAGAACAAGCCTTTGCCTTAATGGACAAGGCTGAATAACCACAGGACAAGACTGAATAACCACAACCTGAAAGGATAGCGACATGGTTAAGGGCGTTATTACTGCAATCATGGCGGTGATGGTGCTAAGCCAGCAACCGTCGCAAGACGAGTTTCAGGGCGCCGAGCTCGATGGCCCGGGTGTAGAACGGGCCGCGCCACAGGCCGAACGAGAACCGCTGCGTGAAACATCTCCCGAACCCAGCCCACCCCGGGACC
>PWNM01000553.1 GCA_003557825.1 Candidatus Hydrogenedentota bacterium
GAGATAGTTGGCAAGAATGATGTTGGCCTCAAGATACTGGATGGAACCGTCAGTAAAGACCCCATCTATCTTTTCATTGTAGGCCGCTTCCAGACTGGTGGTATCAATAGACATGGCGCAATTTTCAAGGGCTTATCCCTCTACTTATTGCGCCGATAACGTTACGGCGTCATAAACCGCACGCTTTCAATACTTTGCGTGTAACACTTTTCATCAATCTGTAACACTGCATCCCGCTTATGCCGCACATCTTTCCCACTTCTCGATACGTTGCCCCACCGATCCGCAGATAAATGATCCGAGGCAGGAGCGGGGCTATATCAAACGCCTCGTACATGGCATCGAAGAACGCCGCATTTCTCTCCATTTCTTGCATAAACGCCGCCGGGCTGTTCGGGTCAACTGGATTCTGATACGCCTCTGATTCTTCCCGCGCCGCAGAGTGCAGGCAAGCACGGGAGCAATACCCGTCCCCCCAGTGGTGATCTTTCAACAGTGCCCGGCATTTCCTGTTTTTGCAGATCATCGCTTCGTCCTCCCGATTCGTACCACTCGACCTCGCTTCACGTGTTCCACTCGCAGGCTTAACCCGCTATTGCCCCGGATACCCACAGATCGCACCCGTGACCTCGATAGCTTTGCCGTGCCCGACCAGCTGTCGACAGCCTGCCACAACCGCCCGGCGAACATCTGAGCGAGCAAGGCGGGGTCCCATTCGCGCAGGACGGCATCCCTCGCTGCCTTCCGGTACTCGGTGTCCTTGTAGCGTTTCAGCGCCCTCTCAACAGCCTCTGGCAGGTCGTGGAAGTCCTTGTTGCACGGCACGCAGTACTGATGTATCGGATTCCAGCAATCGAGCCACGGCGTCTCCGGACGAACCACGATGCATCCCGCTGCCATCGCCTCGTAGTCCCTGATGCACGCCTCACCCTGCCCCCAGGGTGATACTGACACCTTCGTTCGGTACATCGCATCCGCGTATACCGCCCTGGGCTGCTTCTTCGTCTCTATCATCGCCCCGTCGATTCGGGCCATTGCGTCCACTGCCTGCTGCCTATGGCCGCCCAGTATGCGGTTCAACTCAGCAGATCGCCGCGGGTAGTAAACGCGCCCGACGAACCCCGCCGTCACGTCACGCTCGGCCTCCCACTTCGGCTCGCGCTGTACAAATGGCAGCAGGTCTGGATACCTGCCGAACCCCCAGATAGTACGAGGCAACAACCCCTGTTCCGTTAGCTCGCCACCGCCGTCGATCTCTGCGAAATGCCGCCGACCATCAACAGCACGATACTGCTCGAAGCCGGGAGCCATGCAGTAGCCTTTGAGCCACCCGCAAATGCGCTTATCGTTCATCCACGAAACGTGCTCCGGCGCCACTTGGCAGCCGTCCACCTTTTCGATAATGACCAGCGGCCCGTCGATGTCCGGTAGGGTTTTGGGTGCAAGTAGCCCGTCTTCCGTGCGCGAAGCCTGAACGATGGTCAGCCCTTGCCCGTGATCAACCATGTCCACCCCGCAATCGGATAGCGCAGCGATGAACCGCTTGTCCGAAAATGGATTCAGTTGGTTCATGTCAATTCCTCGCCCATCCGAAGGGACCAGCTTTACACGCAACCGGTTATCTGACTCCTCCCATTTATCCCGTATGGCGTTTTTGGGAAGCCGATGCGGCCTTGCGTCGCCCGTAGCAATGATGACCGAACACTCCGGCAAACCGACGTTTATCGCCTTGCCTTGCATCTCGCGGGTTATGTGCTTCATCCTTCCCGGCAACTCCACCTGCCAGAAGCTCTGCTTGTCCGCGGGGACCATATCCCGGATTATGCGCCGCTCGCACCCGTAGTACGCCCCGATCCGGCTACCCTCGCGAAACGCCTTCGGGTTATCCACCCAAGCATCCCAGAGATGTTGCAGGTCCCCCGCCTCGAAGCTTTGCATATTGCCGCCGCTTACCAATGGACGCTTGATGTCGAATCCGCCCCGCTCGTCCGCCCGGCTACAGAAAAAGCCGTCCCATGACAAGAACGGGTCCATGTCTCCACAAATCACAGTATCCAGATCAATGACCAATACGCGCCCGGATAGGCCCGCCTGAGGGGCGTGAACATACAGCTTGGGTAGGCAGCCCTCCCATGTTACCGGCTTCAACGGGCGCACCTCTACAGTATCCGGGTAGGCTCCCACCATGTTATCCCTATCCGCGAACAACACCATCTTCCACGGCACAGACGAATGGCGAACAAGTGCATTGTATAGCCGGGTGACGTACGGGCCGGACCCGTCCTCGCTCGTGCGTATGACCGGGCCCCATGCGAAACAAACCACGGTTGTCATAATTTAAACGCCTCCTTGACCGCTTTTACGTGATCCGGGTCCGGCCCCCTGCCGCTCGCTATATCCCGGCAAACCTTCAAATGCACGATGCGAACCCTGTCTTTTACGCCCGGAAACATATTGAGGAAGTGCTTACAATCCGGGCAATAGTTCCATATTTCGTAATCCATGTACTTGCAATCGTTAATGTATTCCTGCTGGCTCAACAACACCCGCAGCGCGTCCTGGTCATTGTGTGGCGCAGTCCCGTCTTTGTGCATTGACGCAGTCATTTTCGCCCACCTATCACAAAACGTAGTCCAGTAATTCCTTCCGCATAAAGCAGTGTTGAAAAAAAGTACGCCCGAATTTATATTCGGCCAGCGTGCGACGCCGATCGGGCGATCAGTAAACCCGCCACCCACAGCCCGCACAGTAAACGCATCGATGTCCATGTATAGGCATCGTTCCCCGTAGTGCTCTTGCAGGTATTTCCCTATGACCACGGGCTTCTGTAGGTGAACTGCTGTCGGTGTCGGGCCTTCCACAGGCACAATGTCAATGGCCTTTGCGCCGGACAGCTTGTACCATGATGGGACAAATACCGGCTCGCATATCTCCCTGTAGTCCGGTGTCGCGTAGGTGAACAGCCTAAATCCCTCGCTCATTTCTTCCCCTTTTCATAATCGCACAATACCACTCGCCCATCCAGCATTACGAAATTCTGATGTTTTATGTCATCCCTGTTTTTTACCCAGCACGGGGCACGCTTCAGAGCTTGGGCAACTTGGGCCTTTGTAACAGGCTCCCCACGGCGCTGCACCAGGTATATTCCGTTGTCGTATATCGCCTTACACGGGCACAGCCACTTTTTCTCATCCTCGGATGCCGTCTTCCAGTTTGCCCATTCATCCCTGTTTTGCTCTCCGGCATTGGTTCGATGCGCTATTTTTATGACGAAGTCCGGCAGCCCTTGCAGTTCAAACACCACCCGGGATTTTCCGACACCAAGCACGTGCCCCGCCTTGAACACATGCCCATCCTGTGTGCGTATCCTGTCTTTCATGCCTGCACCCAAATGCTTTTGACCGGGTTTTCATGCTTAGGGACCAACGCATTGACCGCTTCATTGACGCCCTCGAACTGGTAGTCATGGCCGCACAACAACCCACCGGGCTTCAGTAGCCTCCGCGCAGTACGAATATCTGTTGCCACGCTGTCCCTGTCATGCGCCGCGTCTATGAATACCATGTCAGCGCAACCCTCCAACAATTCGAAGAGTATATCCTCACCAGAATACAGATCGCAAACATACGGAGCCACCTTGCCGGCATCGATCTCCGGTTTAAGGTTGCGCTCCCACTCTTTGCGCGGGTTGAGCCCGCTACCGATGGCTTCATTGTGCTTGTCGCTGCCGTCGCCCTGCCATGTGTCAACGCAGATCAGCTCATCAGCTACCGCCAGCATGATAGACGACTTGCCGCACCACGACCCCAGCTCAATGACCAGCCTTTTGCCTACCGCGTTTTCATACAGCCAGTCCAACTCACCGCCGCCCATCCATCCGTGAACCTGCTGTGCCCGTTGCTTTCTACTCTGCTTGTCGTTCATTATTTCTACTTCCTTATGTTTGATTCCGCCAATACCAGCTTGCCATGAACGCCATGACCAAACAATCCCATAAATGGTTTTCCCTGTGTCCACGGCGCAACTGCCATTTACCCCCGACAAACTCCTCAGCTATCAGTTGCTTGATCAATTCGCGGGGCGGGTCCTTGAACAAATGCGCCCGCAAACTCCCCACGCCGACAAGCGAATCCTGCGCCTTGGGCTTGAACTCATCAGGGTTCCATTGCAACTCGCGTATTTTTCCGCCCTTGTAGGCGCGACGCGAGAACCGCGCACCCTCATACGGGTCTATCCATGACGACTCCACAGGCTTACGTATATTCGCCCGACCAATGCACGGGATAACAGACTCCGTTGGCGAAGATGCGCAAACATCCCATACCTCAAGCCTGCGGCCCGCGTACCCTGCATCGATGAATGCTTGCGCGGGCGCGTACTTCTCGGATACCTCAGCCAGCTTGTCCCACTTGTCGCCCACCTTGATCTCTGCGCGCCCAAAGTCGATGATGCCCACGTCACCGGATATTGATGCGATCTCACTTACCAGCCACCACACATGATCTTTCTGCACGTCCACCGTCA
>PWNM01000498.1 GCA_003557825.1 Candidatus Hydrogenedentota bacterium
ATCGTCAGGTGGGCGATCTGGTCGTCGATGACGATGGCGTGGCCCAACGGGGATTGCTTGTGCGCCATTTGGTTCTGCCCGGCGGACTGGCGGGGACCGAATCGATCTGCGAGTTTCTCGCCACCGAGATTTCCAAGGATACCTATATCAACATTATGGACCAATACCGTCCCTGCTATCGAGCAGACCGGTATCAGCCCATCAATCGTCGCATTACCGACGAAGAGTACCAAGCCGCCCTCCAGGCTGCGCGCGATTGGGGCCTATGGCGCCTCGATGATCGTCGCTTCGCTTTTCGTGTCGTGGGGTAACCGGGTCTCTATGCTTGCGGAGGGCTTTCATCGCCGACATGACAGAGCAGTGTATTCCGCACGCGGGCAAACTCCGCGCAGAGCGCCTCCAATGGCTCGGCTGCTTCCGGCAATGCGTTTTGCCCCCCTAGTTGCTCGAGGGTGTATGCCAAAGCGGCCATCTGGGTCGCGCCCACATTACTCGACGCCCCCTTTATGGAATGGCTCTCAAGCTTTAGCGTTGCGGCATCGCCCTCTTTAATTGCTTTGGCGATTAGCCCGAGTCGTTTTCCGGTGTCTTCAATGAATACATCGACGATCGCCTTGGCAAGCACTTTGTCTCCGCCTGTGACCGCCTCGATGCGGTCCAAATTGACAGGCTCACTCACCGCGAATTCGGGTAATTCGTCCATGCCTTTCCCCTGCTTTGTTTGTCTACATAAAAGCATAGCGGAAAAGGGTATGGAAAAGGAAACGGATCGTTGACGGTGTTTTATAGAATAGGTTGGTTAATGAGGCAATATGGCAGGCTACGAACAAAACTAAGCGGAATAGCAGGGCGCATAGCCTGCCGGATCCGTTAGGAGGGGATATACCCTACTATACGCTGAGCGACCATTTCTACGATATTCTCGTCCTTATAGGTCCCGGATTCGATGCGCGCTTTGGCCTGAGCGATTCGTTCCTCCCGTGGTCCCTTCGACGAGGCTGCAGGAGTCGATTTACTGTGGTTGGTCGACGCCGATTGCGCAGCTTCCCGGCCTATTCCCGTAAACTCTACCCGATCCTCGTTCTTTGATGGTGACGCCTTCGATCTCGGAGTCCGAGGCGCCGGATCATCTGGCGCGTTGTTGCGAAACACTGGTCCCCCAATCCCCTGGATTCCTGCCATATCATTGTGCTCCCTGCATCTATGGTGACAAGGGCCTCTATGCCGTTTCTGTTTATCGGAGCATTGCGCCAAAACCTTTAGCGCGATATGGGGGGCAAGAAATCTCTATTTTAAATAAAAACAAAAAGGGCGAGTATGTCATCCGACATTCTCGCCCTTCTAAACTAGATTTGAATTAGACTAGAAGCCTGGCGGCAACAGGTAGCCGAACCAACCACCGTTTGCGTTGAACTGAACCATGCGGCCTTGTACCCAGTGCGGATCGCCTTCCCACGAAACGGTCGCGGAACCGGCGCCGCCATCCGTCATCTTCGGGAAGTCTGCTCCAGGTCCTTCATAATCCGGGTCTACCCGGAACGGACGGAACGCCAAGCCCTGTTGCGGATTGAGGATAAACGTGTTATCCGTGGGCGTGAACTCTTGACCAGGCGCGTTGAAATACCGAACCGCCACGTCGATTGGCTGATCGGTCGTGTTCTTGAGCCCGATAAAGGACGTCAAGTCGTTTCCTGGGCCGAGATCTCCTGTGTCGTTGAAGAACGGCACGCTCAAAGACGACGCAAGCGCCACCCCTGCTACCACTGCTCCTACCAAAGAGATTGCTATCAGTTTTTTCATTCTGTTTCACCTCCTTCCCTCGTTTTGTGCACATGTGCATTGGTCAACGTACACCGATTTTCTCAGGAAATTCTGTGTCTTCTCCTTGACCAATGTCTGCGTTATACCATAATCGAAGTGGCTTGTCAACCCCCGGTGGCCATGAAATTACAGTTCAAGCATTTTACGTTAGCGGAATCATCCTGCTTTAACACGTTCCTGTGCGTTTGTTATGCTTGGTAATAGCCAAAGGCCCGGGTTTCACATCCTTACATAGTCAACCTATCGGAGAGTTCAATTCATGCGTATAGCCGTAACCCTGTCGTTCTTGTTTTTACTAACCATGTTCCTCGGTTGTCAGCAGGCGGAGCAATACGCTGCTGACACAACTGAGACCGAGATATTTCCGGGTCCGCCCAATGTGGTTCTTATCGTTTTGGATACGCTTCGGGCCGATCGTATCGGAGCCTCGCGCGACGGTGTTCCCCTGATGCCGGGTCTCGAGGCCTTCGCGAACAATGCTGCCTATTTTAGGCGGGCCTATGCCAATGCGACGTGGACAAAGCCCTCGATGGTTAGCCTGTTTACGTCGCTGTATCCCGGCGTCCATAATGTGCAATATGGAACGGTGCATTCCTTGGGTGATGACGAAGCCGTTCGTGCCGATGCCATCCCAGATACATTCGAGACCATGGCGGAGTTGTTCCAGCAGGCGGGATATCGGACGCTTGCCTTTCAGGAAAACGCGAACATGAGTCCGGTTTTTAATATGGACAAGGGGTTCGAACGATACGAGTTTCATCCTTATCCGGAATGGACGGCCGACCGAATGACCGAGGAGGTCTCCAATGTGCTTGCCGAACTCGAGGGACCCTTCTTCTTATATGCCCATTACATGGATCCTCATGCTCCCTATGAACCTCCCGACGAATATCTGGAGCTTTTCGAGGAGGTCCCCGGTCTAACAGTACAGGACCGCGATCTGCTCGACCGTTATTATGATTTTTACAACGATTTCCTGATGCATCGGTTTGGGATCAAGGATTCCCGGGACGAGCCCGATTTCTCTGAACAGGGAAAGGAAAAGATCCGATTGCTGTATGATGCGGAAGTTCGATATGCCGACGATCACATTACTTCCCTAATTGCCGGGATCCAGGAACGCCATCCCAATACATACATTGTCTTTGTATCCGACCATGGCGAGGAACTATGGGAACACGGCTCCATTGGCCATGGTCCCACTGTCTATGACGAGGTGGCCCACGTGGATCTCATCATTCAGGGGCCAAGTGTTTCCGCGAAGGCAGTTGATCATCCTGTCATGCTGATCGATGTGCTGCCAACGCTCGCCGCCATGGCCGAACTCCCTGTTCGTGAGGAGTGGCAAGGCATCGATCTGTTTGCCGATGATCTTCTCGAACGGCCCGTGTTTATCGAGACCCATAGTTCGATACAGGCTACCGGGATTTTCAAACAAGCGGTCGTGTTGGGCGACAGGAAGCTTATCATTGACTATCAACATGACACCGCCGAACTATATGATCTGGCTGCCGATCCCCGCGAACAGAACCCACTCGATCGTCCCGACGAGGTCGCCGCGCTTCGGGCGCTCATCGACGAACAGAACGAACTCAACCGGAGCCATCCCCTCCACAGCGAGGGGGATGCCCGTCAGCTCGAACTGGACGACGAAACCATTGAGGCCCTTCGTGCCGTGGGGTATGTGATGTAGGCCGTTTGGGCGATCGTCACTGTGAGTACGGCAAGGCCATGTAAAATGGGCGTTATGTTTAATACTGTCTTATGCCTGCAGGGTGAAACAAACAGGACAGGCCGTGTCATCAACGATTTTGCAGCCCGATAGGGTACGCCGTTCGCCGGGAGTGGTGGGAGAATGCGCCGCTATCATTGCTGTGGGATTATCTTTTCACCGGGTGGTCCCGTTGATCCCTGCCCTCCTGCTGGTGATAGTCGGAACTGGATTTCTTGTCTATCTTTATCGAACTAACCCGAAACGATTTCAAAATCGCCTGGGGCTTGTTGTCGGTATCTTTTTCATTGCTTTGTTCACCGCCGTGCTGGTCGAGGTCGGGGCGCGTTTTCTTTTTCCTCCTCAGTATGGTCCCGTCAGCCCCTTCATACATCATCCTGAGATCAACCAAATTCTTAGGCAGGGAGTGGAGTCCAGCGTCCGCTTAGGAACAGGGCCGGGCAAGATAGAGTTGTTTCCCATCGAGATCTCCGAGCAAGGGCTGCGTGACCGGATTATCCCTCCCAAACAACGCAATGAATTCCGTATTTTTATGCTGGGGGACTCATTTACCATGGGCTGGGGATTGGAACCTGAACAGACCGTCTCATTCCAACTCGAACAATTGCTGAACAATGCCCTGCCCGATGTGCCCATCACAGTTATCAACGGCGGCATGATGGAGACGGCCGCCTGGCAACAACGGGTGTTCTTCCGCGAACGGGGCAAGCCCCTTGAGCCCGATATGGTCATCTTGCAGATCTTTGCGGAAAACGATATCGGCGACACGATACAACGTCTCGACCACATCCCGAATGTCACTTCACCTTGGGACGATGTGTATTGGCGCAGTCTACGTCGCCGACAGTCCTGGCAGAATCATCTTGATGCGTGGTTACGACGCAAGAGCCGTGCGTATCAGCAACTATTGCATGGCCTGAATCGGGATACCGCCGTTGCCGATGTTCTGGACCAGATTCGCCTTATTC
>PWNM01000094.1 GCA_003557825.1 Candidatus Hydrogenedentota bacterium
CCGAAGGCCTCATTGGCCCTAAGATGAATGCTCTTGCTCAGGCAAGGTTGGCAGAAAACCGTATCCAGCTTGCCCGGGAATATGTGGAACGCCATCCCAGTTCGGTTGGCGCGTGGCTGGGGTTAGCCACGATCGCCGATAATGAAGGTGACCTGGATGTCCAAAATGAAGCTCTTGAGCGGGCCACTGAGGTTGATCCGAATCGCGCAGATGCCTGGTTCCGTCTTGCCATCTTGCGTGACAAACAAGAAGATTACAGTGACGCGCTGGCCATATACGAACGGCTGACCGAACTCGAGTCGGAATCCCCTGCATTCCTCAACAACCGTGCCTATGCGATTCTACAGACCAATGGCGATCCAGAAGAAGCGGTCGGTTTTGCCCAACGGGCCCGCGACATTATGGGGCCCAATCCCCATGTTCTCCATACCTTGGGTCTCGCGCAACTCCGTGCCGGTTCGCTTGACGAGGCCCAGCAGAATTTGGGTATGGCTCTTGAGATGCGGCCCGGTGATCCCACCCTGTTGTTGGACTATGGCGAAGCGCTTATCGCACTGGGAAATGGAGAAGCCGGCCGCAGCCACATTGTCTTGGCGCTACGTTATGCGGACCAGCTTGGCCTTGACTTTCCCCGTCGCCCCGAAGCGGTTGCGGCACTCGAACGGGAGGCAACCGCCTAGCAAAACCGTCCGGTTCTCTATGCATGATATCTGTGATTGCGCCCCAAGACCTTGCCACCAAGGTCTTGGGGTTCTAGATTAGGTCAAGGCAACCCGCATGTCCGCACACTCCGCATCTTCTTCCCATACTTGCCCGTTTTGTGGTATCCTTTGGATACCGCTTGGCCATGCAGCTGCGCAACGTGGCCGGGCATCCACTATGGGGGGATCGATGTGACGAAGGATGAGGAATGAACCGACTGAAGGCGGAGTATGTCAATCCGTTTCTTGAGAGTGTTTACTACGTATACCGTACAATGCTCAGCAGCAATGCTCGTAGAGGCGCCCCTGGATTATCCGACGGGAGCAAACGAAAACATGAAGTCATGGCGTTAATTGGGCTCAGCGGAGCCGTTCGGGGAACCGTGGCCCTCTCATTTCCGGTCAACTCCGCCTTGGCTGTGGCCGGCCGGCTGCTTTCGGAAGAGATGTCGGAACTCGACGAAAATGTTTCCGATACAATCTCCGAGATTGTCAATATCGTGGCCGGCAACGCCAAAGCGAAACTATCCGAAAAGGCCGGCACAACGCTCGACCTGACCTTACCAACCCTCATACGGGGCGATGAATATCGCGTATACTCGCCGTCGAAGGCCCTCTGGCTCGAAGTACCCTTTACAAGCGATCTGGGATCCTTCACCCTTCGAGTTACCTTTGATGCCGCTCTGGACCATTGAACCTGAACGTTAGGAATAGGCGGAATTAGCATCGGTGTTGCGTTTTCTGATTGTGTAAACGAACAACAGGGGCGCCCGATGAAATTTTTCCGCATCACCGATAGCCAAGCAGATGACTTCGAGCGAGACGGATACCTTTTCGTTCCGGGATTTCTTTCTGAAGAAGAAACTGATCTGGTGTTCGTTGCGGCGAAAGGGAATGCCGGCATGTATGAAACCTCCTACGCATCCAAAGACGCACAGGGTGTAAACGCCGGTTAAGAAGTGTAGCGGGTGGCGGTGTGGAAGTGTAGCACCCGCTGCCGTTATTATCCCCATGGTGGTGGGATGATTCAAGTGTGGTGATTGTGGGTGTTAGTACCTCTGTGCCTGCCTCCCCCGAGGGGGAGGCGGTTTTTATGGATTTTCTCTTCGTTTGTGTTTTGCGTGTTTCTTGGCGTCTTTGAGCCGGTAGCTTTCGCCGTTAGCCTCGATGATGTGGACGCGGTGTGTGATGCGATCCAGAAGCGCGCCGGTCATGCGTTCGTTTCCAAGGATCTCGGTCCAGTTCTCGAAGGGCAGGTTGGTTGTGAGCACAATACTTTGGCGTTCGTAGGCGCGGCTGACGATCTCGAAGAGCAGCTCGGAGCCGGCCTTGGAAAAGGGAACGTAGCCGAACTCGTCAAGAATGAGCAGATGAGCTTTTCCAATCCGGTTGAAGAGCCGTTCGAGCAGGCGTTCTTCGCGGGCTTCAAGCAGTTGGGTGACGAGACCCGTGACAGAGAAGAATCGGACATGCTTGCCTTGGGCGCACGCGCAGTGCCCCAGGGCGGTAGCCAGATGGGTCTTGCCGGTACCGGGGTTGCCCATGAACAGGACGTTTTCCCGGGCCTCAAGATAGTCGCCTCGGGCCAGTTCCAGGACGAGGGGGGTGTTGATGGTGGGCTGGGCCGTGAAGTCAAAGGTATCCAGCGTCTTGACGACGGGGAACCTGGCGGCTTTGAGCCGACGTTCGGCCGCGCGCTGTTCGCGATCCAGTAGTTCGCGTTCCGCCATGCGCAGGAGAAAGGCGATATGGTCCTGGCCTTCTTGGGCGCAAGCGGCGGCAATGGCCGGGTATTCGCGCAGCATGGTGGGCAGCTTGAGCTGTTTGAGGTAATGCTCTAGCAAGACGACCGGTTTTTTGCTTGCCATCAGTTGAGCCCTCCAAGCAGGGCCTGGTAGGCGGTCAGGTTCGGTGTGTGGACGCACACGCCCTGCAAGTGCTCGCGGCCGTCCAGCGGGAACGTGGGCGGGCAACAGGGCTCGTCGGGATACAAGTATTGGGCGACGACGTCGCGGGTGCACCGGCGCAGACGCATGGCCTTATCGACAGCCTTGGCGAGTTTCTCGATGGGATGTTTTTCCAAGAGCCGCAGCACGCGGATGAACTCGCGCGTGCCCCGGGCATGGCCCTCGCGTTCCAGACGGGCGCGTAGCAGCGAAAAGCATTCGGGAAGCTTCCAATCCTTGAGCGGTTTGGCGTGATCGAGGGCGCCGGGCTTGCGCTCGAGAAGTTCGAGGTAATGCAGGGCATGGAAGGCGATAGCTTCTTGGTCCCACAATCGCTGATGCTCGGTGATGATGTCGTTCTTGCGGCAGATCCGCACCACATCGACGTAGCCTTTGACGACCACGGGGTGGTGGGCGAAACGCACCGGCACGGAATAGTCATTGCTGTCGAAGCGCACCAGAGAGAGTTTGTCCGCCGTCGTGGACGCCTTGCGGCACGCATCGAACGGCACGGCCGGCAACGCAAGGAACGCCGCCCGGTCCTCTTCGAGCAGTTGTCGCTTTGTACCTCGCTTCCCCCGCAGCCTCCGGCCGAGGTCCTCGGCGCACCGATGTGCAAGGTGCGCATTGAGTTCCTCAAAATCCGTTACCTCGGGGACCGGCACGAAGTAATTCTGCCGGGCATACTTCACCACGCCTTCCACGACGCCCTTTTCATTCGCTCGTGCCACGCGGCAGAAGTGTTCCTCGAACAGGTAATGACTTTGCAGCTGGAGAAACCCATCGGTCAGCTTGCGCGTGCGCGAGCCCACGATATGCGACACGCTCGTCTTGGCGTTGTCGTAGCTGATCCGACGTGGCACGCCCTCGAAAAACGCGCACGCCCGAACATGCCCATCCTGAAACGTCTCCGTGCATTCCCGCGGATAGGCGACGATGAACATCGCATCCGAGTACGGCAGCGCCATGGCAAAAAACATCACCTTGCGCAGCATCCCGTCCATCTTCACCAGCGCCTCGCCAAAGTCCACCTGGGCGTCCCCCGGACGGTGAATCAGGGGAACAAAGACCTCCTGAGACAGCCGCTTACGTTCGCGCACCGCCGCTTTGACCTGCGTATAGCCCCCCGCGTAGCCCTCCTCGCGAATGCGTTCGAAGATGCGCTTGGCCGTGTGACGCTGCTTCTTCGGACGTTCCTTGTCCCCCTCGATAATCTCCGAAATCCGCTCCAGGTAGGGGCCAATCTTGGGTTGAGACCGTTCGGGGCACGCAAACTCCGGCGGCGAGGAATGCGTCAGGATCTTCTTGACCGTCTCGAAATGAAGCCCCGTCTCCCGCTGAATCTGACGGATGCTTACCCCATCGCGCAGCACCCGCTGACGAATACGACACCAATGTTCCATATTGCTAAACACTCCTCAGTTCCCTCCATGGCTCGCCAAGGCCCCATGCCTCAGCTCCCAAGGAGTCTACCAAGGATGCTTCACTTCTCGAACGCCCAAATAACCGCTACACTTCTCGACCGGCGTTTACAGTTGGGAACAACCCCGTTGCGTTAGCAGTTTGTTTTAAGTATGCTTCTACCAACGAAACACGTTGTGATGATTAGTGATAAACAACAACATGGAGATACGGCATGGGAATCAGGGATGCGTTTGAGCGCAAAATCAGAGCAGAGGTCGATAAATGGGAAAAGGACATCGAAGCGCTTGAAGCCAAGGCGGAAGCCGAACAGGCCGATGCCGAGGCGCAACGGGAACTGCATGAGAAGGTTGATGCGGCTCGTAACGCTATCGACAATGTAAAACGCCAAATCGAAGACTTGGGGCAGAAAAGCGAGGACGCCGTTGGGGCGCTTAAGCAGAATATC
>PWNM01000122.1 GCA_003557825.1 Candidatus Hydrogenedentota bacterium
CGTTCGGGACGGTCTCGTCGGCGACGTAGTTGACGTTGCTGGCCTCGGGGATGGAGGTGCCGCACGGGTGCACGGTGAGGTAGCCCGGCCCGGCCGCCTCGAGGGCGGTCACGTTGAGCACGACGGTGCGTGCGCCGATCGGGACACCGGCGCGCCCGGTCACCGCGACCTCGGTGACCGATCCGGCGGGCCGCGGGCCACCGAGGCCACGGCTGTCGAACACCCGGGCTGGCGCGACGGCCGACAGCTCCGCCTCGCTCGGTGCGAACCCGCTGACGTCGACGATCAACCCGGTGGCCTCCGACGTGTAGACGCACACCGAGCCGCTCGTGCCGACGCGTGCGACGACGGCGTTCGGGACGGTCTCGTCGGCGACGTAGTTGACGTTGCTGGCCTCGGGGATGGAGGTGCCGCACGGGTGCACGGTGAGGTAGCCCGGCCCGGCAGCCTCGAGGGCGGTCTCCTGTTCGGCCAACAAGACCTGCGCATTCCATGTCAGGTAACCTTCGAAAGCGAGGATGGCCACAGGGATGAGCAGATAGATGAGCCGGGTCCGGACCAGCCAGCGCCACGTGGCGCGGAGTCCCCGGGGACGATTCGAATACGATGTTTGGGGCGTCATGAGTTATTCTCCCTTTTAGATTAGCCCCCCGCCATGGCGGCGGCGGTGGGTTTCCAATGGAACCGCGACAACAGTGAGCAGGGCAAAGAGTGTTATGGCGACGGAGAGCGTTAAGGCCATCCAAGGTCCGCCTATCCGTTGTATGATGGGTTCATACGCTCCAAGACTGTGAGGCGCCAGGAACACGACCAATCCGGCTAGTAGGATGAGAAGGATAGGCGCCTTGCTCACGAGTGTTCGGCGGACGGCGAGGAGATAGAGCCCCAGGGTCCCGACCGCGATGATGCCGGTTGCGATGCCCAACCATAGCTCGACAAAGCCCTCACCGGACGCCGCGTATGGAAACAGGGTCAGTTGAACCGCAGGGGGCAGCAAGTAGATCGCCACGGCTCCGAGAATGTACCGGTTGCCGATGTGCAGCAATATCCATAGGAGCAACGCTATATACAGGAGCCAGAGGGCGTTGTTTGACAAGGCCATCGTATGGGGGACCGACGTGGGCTCTAAGGCCGTATGCCAAGGCAAGGTAAATAAATGGATCATGTACTCCGTACCAAGGAAGGCCATGTCCGTGCCTCCTTGTCGAAGCAGGCAGATGTGATTCACCAAGGTGAAGCCGACCCATAGGATGACGGCCGCACCGAAGAAGGCATCGAAAAGGATTCGGCCCAGCATCCGGAAATGGCTTCCCGAAAAGCCCAGTACGTTCATGGGCCGGATATGGATAAAGGTAGCCATACCCGACCGGTATTGTCTATCGCGCCTTATCCCGATGGCCGCCCCGGTGAGCCCGGCAGTAAACAGGGCCCCTCCTAGAACGGAGGAAACAATTAAATGGGCAATACCCAGTTCATGATAGAGCTCTCCTCCGCTGGCCACTTGAGCCGGTAGAATAAAGGCCACCAAATAGCTCATACCAACCGCCAGCATGGCAGCGACGCCCCAGACGATGTAGACGAAGATGCGGCTCGTCTCCCGTCGCTCGAGCCATTCCTGGGCGGCGAGCGGTGATTCGAAATCGGGTTCGGCCACCAGGGCTCGCGATCGCTCGGGCAGGCGCACCCAGGCGAAGGGCGTGGCTCCCATGCGGTCGGCATAGACCGCTGCGGGAGCCAGGGCCACGCCCGCAACGGCCATCAGCAACGCCGACCCCGGATGGGCCAGGGCGGGAAGGAGCACCCGCTCGTCGATCCGGAGAAACAACACGATCATGACCGCCAACAGCAGGGCCAGCAATGCTTGTCGGCCGGGCAGCCAGATGACGGCCTGGAACATCAGAAAGAACCCGGCCAGGGGCAGTACAAAGCCGGTGAACGTGAGCAGTCGGTCCGGAGAGACGCCGGCCTGGGCCATGGTGAGGCGATAGGTTCCGTAGAGCAGCAGCAGGGCGGCCAAGGCCAGGGCAAACCGTGCGGCGAGAACGGTCCAGGCGAGACGTTTGGCGGGCACGGGCAGTCGATAGAGCCACACGGGGAAACGGGCGTCCACGTCGCCGTTGCTCTGTAGGGTGAAGGCGATGACGCCAATGGTCGCGATGGACGTGACAAACAGGGTCATCTGCATCAGTTCGTGGTCCATCATGGCATGGCGGATGCCCAAGCGCATAAGCAGGAGCACGACCATGCCGGCTCCCATGATGAGGCCCGACATGACCACGCCCGAGCGCCATTGTTCCCAGGCCAGGGTGCGCGTGGCGGCGTTCATGATTCGTCTCCTTCCAGGGTTTTGCCGGTGCGGGCGATGATGATGTCTTCCAGCGGCGGAACGGATTCGTCCAGGATCTGGGCATCGAGCTGGGCCAGGGCGGCGCGACAGGCTTCGTGGCCGCCGTTGCACAGGGCCGACCAGGTGTCCCGGTCGCCTTCGCTCATCAACAAGCCGGGCAGCTCGGGGCAATGGTCTTGGGGCGTGGGCAAGCGGAAGGTGATGCGTCGGTGGGCCTCCTTGATCTCGTCGAGGGGTCCCGACGCCACGAGCCGACCCTGTTGGATGATGGCGACGTCGTCGGCGATGCGCTCGACCTCATCGAGCAAATGGGACGAGAACAGCACGGTCCGCCCTTCATCGGCCACGCTCCGGATGATGGCGCTCAGGATGTCCCGTCGGACCACCACGTCGAGCCCCGAGGACGGCTCATCGAGCAAGAGCAACTCGGGCCGATAGGCCAATGCGATAAGGAGCCCCGCCTTCGCTCGTTGCCCCCGTGAAAGGGTCCGCACCTTGTCGCGAAGGTCCAGCCCGAAGGTATCGAGCAACTCCGCGGCATAGGCATCGTCCCATTGGGGATAAAAGGCCTTTACATAGCGGATCAACTCGTGGATGCGCATCCAACCGGGCATCTCCCGTTCCTCAGACAAGTAGCCGATGCGGGCGAGCACCTCTTCGGGCTTTGCGATGGGGTCCTTGCCGAAGACGCGCACGGTTCCCGCGCTCGGCCGCAGCAGGCCCAGCAACAGTTTGATCAGGGTCGTCTTGCCCGCGCCGTTGGCTCCCACCAATCCCAGAATGCGGCCTTTTGTGCCCGTCAAGGTCACATTGGATAAGGCCTGTTTACGGCCAAATCGCCGGGAAAGACCCTGGGGTTCGAAAATCGTTTCTGTTGCGAACCGCTCAGTCATGGTCCGTCTCCTCCTCTGCTACCGGTTCCCGCATGCCGTGCGCCCGTTGTTGGAGCGCCTCGACCACCTCGTCATCGCTGAAGTTCAATTGGTGCGCTTCGGCCAAAAGACCGTCGATCACCTCGTTTAGAATCCGCATCCGCTCGCGCCGCGCCAAAGGCGACACGCCCTCGGCTATCCGCGACCCTGCGCCCACTTTTGATGTGATCAGCCCCGCCGATTCCAGTTCCCGATAGGCCCGGGCCACGGTATTGGGGTTGATCACCAGTTGCTGGGCCAAGGTGCGAATGGGGGGGAGCTCATCGCCCGGCCGCAAGCGCCCAGATGCGATCTGATGGCGTATCTGCTGCACGATCTGCAGGTAGATGGGCACGCCGTTTCGGGTTGAAATATGAATCATCATGGCGATTCTCCGATTCGATTGTATTAAGACTTTAACACAATCGCCGCTGGTTGTCAAGGGGGGTTCGAAAAAATCGGCCTGATGAAGCGGGGTGTGGTATGCTGGCGAAATTGTAGTAGTGGTTGTGAGGAGGGGATGGTTGCGTATGCCTTTTCGTCAGTTGAACCGGAGTGATCTGCGGATTTACCCGTTGGCGGAGCGGGGTAATAAGGTCTATATCGAGCAGGATCGGGTGTTGCCGGATGGGCCGGCGCCGTCGTTGGCGGAACCGGGGGCGTCGATCGTGGCGGAGGTGGTGGAACGGCTACAACAGGCACGGAAACAGGATCGACCGCGGATGCTGACGTTTGGGGCCCATGCCATCAAAAACGGCCTGGCGCCGGTGGTGATCCGCCTGATTGAGTCGGGCTGGATCACCCATTTGGCCACAAACGGCGCAGGGATTATCCACGACTGGGAGTTCGCCTACCAGGGCTGCAGCAGCGAAGATGTGCGAGCCAATGTGGCGGCGGGTACCTTTGGCATGTGGGAGGAGACGGGACGGTATCTAAACTTGGCGCTGGTAGTGGGCGCCTGGGAGGGCTTGGGTTATGGCGAGGCGGTGGGCCGGTTTGTCGAGGAAGAAGGCCTGTACATTCCCGACCTTGACACCCTGCGCAACGAGGCCCTGGCCGCGGTAGATTCGGATCCGGAGAAGGCGGCGGCGGCCTGCGATCTGTTGGGGGCGATCCGAGCCCACGGCCTCGATGCGGGCCGGGTAAATGTATCCCACCCCTATAAGCAGTACGGTCTTCAGGCGGCGGCCTATCGGTTAGGCGTACCGTTGACGGGCCATCCCATGTTCGGCCACGATATCATCTACTGCCACCC
>PWNM01000260.1 GCA_003557825.1 Candidatus Hydrogenedentota bacterium
GGAACAACGTTTACCCTGTTGTTTCCCCTTTCGTTATTTCGGCCTTCTCTCTCTGAGGAGACGCACGCCCATATCGGGGACCTGCATGTATTATTGCTGGACGACGAGCCCGAGGAGCAGTATTTCCTGCAATCAACACTCGAAACCGTGGGAATTCGTGTTCTGGCCGGGGCCAATAGCTTCGAGGCCTTGCGCATGGCCGCCGATGAGGGACCCGATATTGCCTTGTTATCCGATGCATTGACCGATCTGCCCTGGACAACGGTCATGTCGCGCTTGCATGAAAATCCTGCAACGAGTACCATACCGGCTATCGTCCTAAAAAACGGAGACGCCGAAGATGATGAGGGGGAGGCACTTACGCATAGCGATGCGCATACGCTTCCGCGGCCTTTCAGCGCCGACCAACTGGTCCGTTCGCTTGTTCATGTGGCATTTGGGAGTACTACGCTGGACGCCCCACAATCGCTCGAGATCATCGGGGCGAGTCGTCGGAGCGTAGCGCTTATCGTGGATTCGGACCCCGACCACCTGGAATGGATGGAGACGGCGCTGACGCATCGAAATATCCCATGCCGATGTGTTGGTCGGTTGGACCAGGCCGAGGATGCTATTCGGAACGGCGAAGTCAGCGTGTTGCTCCTCGACATCGATGGCCCGGGTAGTCCGGCAACGCGAATTGCCGAGGCGCGTGAGTGGTTCCTCCATTCAAGACCGCCTGTTTTTGCATTGACCGGAATGCCCGAAACGTCCAAGCAAATCGAAGGCGTGCAGGACGTGTTTCAGAAGCCGTTTAAGATTGATGCCGTAGCCGAGGCCATTGCGCCCTATGTCGCGAAGGATGGGTCCCGGCGGACGGTACGAACGTAAGCACACCCCGGGGGCCGGGTTCGAGGGGAATTCCGGCGGGGGAACACATGTAAGAAGGAGACTTCCGTTGACCATTCGTGCAACGCTTACCCTCTGTTTGATTGCGCTCGTACTCATACCTAGCATGGCATGGGCCAGTCGCGGCGTCAGCAATTCCATCAGCTATATCAGCATCGAAGCAGATACGGGGTTCGTGATCGAAGAACACAATGCGGATGTGCCTCGGCCCGCGGCAAGTATGGTCAAGATGGTCATGATGCTTATGGTGGCCGAAGGCATCGAAGAGGGCAGATGGACCCTTGAGACTCCTATTGAAACCTCTGCCCACGCGGCCAGCATGGATGGAACCCAAGTCTATCTCCAACGGGGTGATGCCCATTCCCTGGAGGCGATGGTTCGCGCCATTGCCGTGATTTCGGCCAATGACGCCGCCACGGCGATTGCCGAAAATCTGTGGGGCAGTGAAGCGGCCTATCTCGAAGCCATGAACAAACGCGTCCGCGAATGGGGGATGACGGATTCCACGTTTTACAGTGTCAACGGCTTACCGCCCCGCGATGACAATACGCCTTTTGATCGAACCACCGCCCGCGACATGGCGATCTTGGGGCAATGGTGCGTACGAAATCCCCTCGTCATGGAATGGACGGGTCAGCAAAGCCTTCGATTTTCGGAAGGCGCGGGGATTCGGGGATCTACCAACCGGCTCTTGGGTCGCACCGACGAGATCGATGGTATTAAAACAGGGTACACCCGGGCTGCCGGATTTTGCATCACCTCCACAGCCAAACGGGACGATGTCCGCGTTATCGCCGTCGTCATGGGGCACCCGAATCGGGATGAACGATTCGATTTGGCGCAGGGTCTTCTGGAAGATGCCTTGCGCGATATTCGCCGGGTAACGTTGGTGGCGGCGGGTGAACCGATCGATTCAGAGGTGACGGTCTATAATTCGACCTTGGCTTCGTTTCGTCCGGTAGCCGCAGAGGATCTGCAAGTGATTATCCGCGAGTCCGACCGCGATCGACTGCGGATGGTGGCCCAACCGCCGCGTTTTGTACGCGCTCCCCTTGCCGCGGGTGAGGCCGTAGGAGAGATGGCTGTGCAACTGGGAGATCAACTGTTGCAGGCCGTAGCGCTGGTCACGCCCGATCCTATCGAATCGCCCGGGTGGCGGTTTAAACTGCAGCAGGCGGCGCTTCGAAACTGATTCAGTGCCCCTCGGGCGCGTGTAGATGAACGACACGGTTCTCCCGTGCCGAGTCGTAGGCGGCTTGGATGACCTGCATGTAGCGAAGCCCGTCGTAGAAGTCCGGGTGGTATTCCGTTCCGGATCGGATGGCGTCGATAAACGTTTGCTCCACGTCCCAGTTGGCTACATCGTACGCGTCTTCGGGCGCAATGCCCACAGGTTCCATCGTCTGCGAACGAGCAGCTCCATAACTCAGTTCGTCTGTCGCGACGTCATAGTGGAGTGTGCCATTCTGGCCGTAAAGGGTGATGCTGTCATGTCCATGACGTACGGCAGTGGACACTGCGTATTGCACCGGAAAATCCCCCTCCATATTGGCCGTCATCAAGACCTGGTCCGGGATCTGTACCGGTATACGCTCGCCCGCTTCGTCCACACGCTCCGGCGTAAAGGTCTGCATCGAAGCGCATACGCTCTCCGTCCAGCCCAGCCATCGATGGATGACCTCAATGTACATCCCCAGGGTATGCATGTTGAGTCCCGAAAGCCGGTGATCTTTTCGCCAGTTCATGGGTGTCTCCGGATCGGCGTAGGCGTCGGAAAAACTCTGCACGCGGACCAGGCGTACTGGCCCCAATCGTTCGTCGCGCAGGAACCGGCCTACCGTAGCATCCACGGCCAGTCCAATCGGGACGGGACACAACATGGCCACGCGATGGCCCCGCCGCGCTGCGTCGTACATGGCCCGGGCCTCGGGATAGTCCATGGCCATGCGGGCCTGACAAAACACGTGTTTCCCCGCTTTGAGCGCCGCCACGGAAATTTCTCGGTGCATATAGGGCCAGGTACCGATAACCACTGCGTCGATATCGTCCCGGCCGATTAGGTCGTGCCACTCGTCGCAGACGTTTGGAATACCGTATTCTCGGGCGGCCTGTTCGCTCGATTTCCGACTCCGATTCGCCACGGCGACCAGTTCAACGCCGGGGATTTTCTGTAAGCCGGGCACATGACGCTGACGGCAGATGCCGCCCAATCCAACAAAACCCACCCGAATGGTTTCCATAGCACTGCCTTTCCTGTAAGTTCAGCGTGGGAAATCGCTTTCGGCGCAGACCGTCTCCAGCAACCGCTGACCGTCTTCCGGCCACTCTCGGTCGGCGAGCCAACTCAAGGCCTGTCGTATGTCCTGAATCCGCGCCCCGGTCCAGTCGGCATAATTGCCAAGGGGGTCAACGTGCACGGCTGCAATGCCCGCCTGCGCGGCGCCGAGTACATCAATATGATATACATCCCCAAAGAACAACGCGTCCGCCGGTTTCAGTCCCACTTGGTCGAGGGCATGGTGGAATATAGCCGGATCAGGTTTCTCGATGCCGATCAGCGCCGAATCGACGATGGTATCAAAGCAATCCACGAGTCCGGCTCGTTCAAGATACAGCGCCACCCGGCCATCCGAGTTCGAGATGATGCTCATGCCATACCCAGCGGCACGCAATTCATCTAGAGCCGGGCGCACCCACGGCTGCGTGGCGGCCCACAGGCACCGATCCGTGTCCAACTCTGCCAGCGCCCGCGTCAGCGCATCCAGTTGATCCTCCGGAGCGCCCACGCTGCGAAACAGATGATCCGCATAGGACTGCCCCGGAATGGCGTTGAACTCGCCCGCCTCCCACGTCTGTCTGTCAAAGTCATAGGCAAACGCGAAATGGGCGTCGTACGCTCGCGAAACATCCACCTCCACGCCCACCTCGGCGGCCGCATCGGCTATGAGCGTCCCATCCGGAAACAGCAAGACGCCCCCGGCATCAAACAATAAATAAGGTTTGGACATGTGATCTCCTAATGTGCTTTGCATTCGTGGAGCATTGGGGTTGCAGGTGCAATCTTGAATCGGAGTGGGGGAGACGCCCAGGGAGCGGTATGTCTCCATGCCACCGGATTACACACGTCAGCTATACGCCCACTGCTCCGAAACCCATACTCGTGTCAGACCCTCGTCACCAGATTATCGCCTTCCTCCTTGTTCAGGATGCGCACGATATACTTCTCGGCGATGTGGCGCCGTTGGACGACATCACGGAGTGCAAATCTAAAAGGAATCGTGCTCTTCTGGCGCTTTGTCCGCCACCTTGTTCATGGCACGAAGAAACGCCTTCTTGTCCGCCCTTTTCTCGCGGGCAAGTAGGAAATCCCTCTGTTCAAAATATCGTCTGTGTTTCATCATCTTCTTGGCTATGCTTTCGTATCTTAATACCAAACGAACAAGCACCGTCCGGCAATAAAGGCCGCTGGCCAATTGTATCAACAGGAGTATCGCATTTGCTATGCCAGCAGAGACCAACCCGCGCACAGCGTCGGGTATGTACTTCTCGCATATACGGGTTTTCGTCTGTCGCCCTCATGACGAAAGAACATACTATCGAA
>PWNM01000587.1 GCA_003557825.1 Candidatus Hydrogenedentota bacterium
ATCAAGATCTCTGATGAGCAAATGCAGCAGATCAACCTTCGCCGGTATACCTCTCGACCTCAATGGAACTACTCAATTTCGCCATCGTAAAATGTGAAGTTATTTTTGCGGCAACCCTTAGCCGTACGCTGCATTTTTCTTGTTCGATGCTTTCTTGAGGTTTCCAAACAAGGAATGGTCTGTTCGCGTTTCAATGTCAGCACGGGTTATGGGCCGGAAGAGGCGCACCTCAACATACACATCCCTTGATCTTTCGATAAGCTGCTCCAGCTTGGCCCTCTTTTTCTCGGCGCTCAACACAGACAAGTCATGGAATCTCTTTGCGTAGTCTGCCTGACTGTTCGTGGTCACTTTGTCATACCCATTGGCAGCGACCGTCTGAAAATCACCGTCGCAGACAACGCTGAGTTCGTCGATCAGGGTATGCTTCAACCGAATTTCAATATCCCCGTAACCGTGGAGGTAGGACGACGGTGTATCGCAATCATCGTGAACGGCAATGCAAACAAACTCGTCCGAATCCGGGATACCGTTCATCTTGCAGAACCTGGCAACTTTGTCCCGAAGTCTATCTGTCATCCGAAAGCCATCAGCGTCAAGATAACCTTCCTCCTCTGGTTTCATGGCCACAGTCAGTGCCAACATTATTTCAGTCCTTCCTCAATTGTTCCGCCAACCGCTCATAAAACAGCGTTGACTGTTCCTCGTCGAAGATGTCTTGTGCAGTTGTGAGCACGAGTTCGACTGTCTTGGAAAGTTCGCTTGATGGACGATCATTTTCAACAATCCAGTCGATCCGCTTTTGCAGTCCCTTCAGTACGTTCTGTTTGTTCATGGTGTGGTGCCTTTCATGTTGTGTCTTGCGGTTAACCTTCAGTCGCCGGTGAGAATGGAGACTTTCCATCCGTTCTTGTTGCTCATGTAGAAAGTCCACAAGTTCCGGATGGGCATTCCGCCCTTTGTGCTTGATTCAATCCGAACCTTCGCATTCGCAAAATCGCCTCCGACTGCGATATCAAGGATGTCCCAAGATGTTGGGGTAAAGAACTGTTTGGCAAGTATCTCGCTCTCCCAATAGCGGGTGCCAATATTTCCCTTATCTTGTTCACGCATGAGGCCATTGATGCACCGGCGTATCTCGTCCTTCGCTCGTTCTTCGGGTGATACGGTTGGTTCGGGTGCCTTTGTCCGAGCAGTTGAAGCCGGTGTCGAGGTTTCGACGCGGCGGGTAACCGAAGGCACGTTCGATGCGGTTGGAGCAGTTGATTCCGACTTGCGCGTGAGGGCGAACACTGCGGCTACCGCCACGAATACCGCTACCGCGCTACAAACTACAACGAGGGCGATCACTTTGGGAACGGGAATGCCAGCAGGGGGTGGTTTCGCCGGAGCTTGCGGAACAGTGGACGGAGGAGCTGGCCGTTGTTGCGGTCTTGGCGGATGTTGCTTTGGCTGCCGCTGCCGGGTGGGAACAACAAGCGTCTTGTTGCAGGCGGGACAGTCCACCGATTGCCCCGACATCGAATCGTCGGCCTCAAGATGCTGTTTACAGTGCGGGCATTTGAACGTGAAGTCGGTCATCGTCTTCTCCTTTCATCGAACGTCAGCTCTCACTTTCGGCGCGTTAGCGACGTAAAGTGCAGGGCATGGTTCGGCAATCAGTTTATCTGTGTTGGAATGAGTATAGTCGATTTACATTTAGGGCATTCTATTTCTGCGCCTTTCATATCGTTATCAGCAGCCAAATGTTGTGAGCACTGCGGACAATTGAATCTTATGTCATTTAATTTTCCATCAGGGCTATTGTCTTCACCATGAAGATCATCGGTTAATACATGGCGGTCATCAGTGTTATCGGATGTTAAAGACGCATCGGCATTTGGCAACGGCGATGGTTTTGTTTGACATTTGTTCTGCTGAATTGTACGAAGGTACTCCTTAGCGTCTTCGTCGAAAAGGTGTAGTCTTGATTTGGACAGATACCTCTGATATGCTTCTCTCGTGTCTTCCTGACATGTCGCGACCCACAGTTCCCGCTCCGCAATCTTTTCAGGCGGGTCCTTGTATGGCGCCTTCTTCTTTTGAATAACTACACGAAAGCCAATGCGGTTGCTGCTAATGCCGGGTAAGAGGCCGGTTCGGCTCGCGGACCGGCAGTGCCTCGCGAGGTGGTGCCATGACCCCCCGCGAAGAACGCGCGACGACCCCGAGGATGGCCCCGTAGGATCAGTCACAGGGCCGCTTGGATACGGCCCGAACCAATCCTCGCACCACTCCCAGACGTTCCCGAGCATATCGTACAGCCCCCAGGCGTTAGGCTGCTTCTGACCGACGGGTTTTGTGCAAAAACCGATGTTTTTTCTTCCGCACCATGCAATTTCGTCGAGGTTAGAGCACAACGGTAGCACAATACGAGGGTATGTGGTCGAGGATAATTCCTTCCCATTGTACAGTGCACTTGTTGTCCCCGCCCGGCATGCGTACTCCCACTCGGACTCGGTGGGCAGCCGCACTTCACTGTCTCCCCAATTGCCCTTCAGCCGTCCACGTAGCCGCTTGCAGAAAGACACGGCGTCGATCCATGAAACATTTTCTACAGGATGATCCGGCTTCATCTGTCCACCAAACAAACCGAGTATCTTGCCTGCTTTGTGGCAACTGGGATTTTCCCCCATTATGTATTCATACTGACGCTGAGTTACCGGGTATTTCCCAATCCAGAAACCCCGCGAAATCCTCACCCGCCTCTGCGGGCCTTCGTCGTCAAAGCGGCCGATCTCGTTCGCCGGACTCCCCATCATGAATGACCCCGGCAGCATCCTGACCAGTTCGAGATGAACACCATCGCCGATATGTATCGTTCGGGTTTTGGGATGGGTTCTAGTTCCTTTGCTATGCTTCAGAACGGTTGTTTCTGTTTTCTTACCGGAAAATGAACTTACTTCACCATCAAGTGGTGTAGACCGTAGAGGAACCTTTCCAGTCTTCCACCAGTAAGCAGCGTCCGCTGCAGCCGTCTCTAAATCCAAGTGGCGTAACTTCGCACCTTGCTCGCACATTAGAATTGGCCCTGTGCGGAAAAAACCACCGACTTGCAGAAACCCCATGCCGCCGAATTCCAACTCTATTTGTGTACGTTTGGCGCGTTCGGCATCACTTTCTCTTGGATGCTTGCTTCTAAACTCCACAAGCTCTTTGTCAATGTATAGGTACCCGAAACCCCTTGGTATGTGAACTTCTGGACACGGGCAATCGTTGTCGGAACACAGAGCGTCGCCCACGGGAACTTCACACTCAAAGTATTTCATGTTTCTCTTTCTTCTATTTGCCGAACACAGAAAACGCAGTGCGTGCTTGTTCGCTCCTGTCTCCACCCGCAATTCTGGTCGGCTTATTGGAAGCTCGCTGATATGCACCAGCGATGTTCTTTCGAATCAACATGAACAAAGTAACTGAAATTTTCCATGCCGTAGGATCGGTTGTAGAACATCTCATTCATCTTCATCAGGGATCCGGCATTCATTCCTGCTAGGTCGCCGTCCGGAATTCCCTTGTTGCCGGTGGCAACAAAGTACACGTCCATGTTGGAGAAAATCCTCAGGCCGGTTCTCTCCTTGAGAACAGCACGGCAACACTTCAATATGTTGCTAGGTTCCGCCCCCTCACGTTGGAAGCAAATCATCGCTTGCGAGAAAGGAGCGGGTAGGGCGCTTGAATTAGGCATCAATTCAGTACCCGAAAAACGACGAACATTCCCGAAGTCCCCGCCAATAGTCGTATCGAATGCCGGTAGTGCTGAACTCAAATCTCCCCCGATGTTCGCGCGCGCGTCGGGTTTGTCACCTCCACCGAACAGTCTGCTTAACCAACTCATGACCTCGCTCTCCTTTCTGGCAGTCTTGCTGCCGAACGAAAAAGTTCACATCACCGCTCCAGCGGCGCGGCTCCTGCCGCGACTGGGTTGATGTGCAACGAACTGTTCAGCAATATCCCAGCCAGAGCCGCCGGAGCCGAACCCATCTCGCGCTGCCGGCCGCCCCGAATGCGATGCAAGGAAATCTTCCCCTCTTCCCCTCTTCCCGGCGCGATCCCGACAGCGCCTCGCCGAGAGTTGACGCATCATGCGCCGTCATATGCGCAACTCGCGGCGAGGCGGCCGTCAAACGGCTTGCGGCCTTCAAGGCCGCCGAACCGCCGCGGTTCGCCGCCTCGGGCGGCCCGCCGTTTGCGGCGATTCTACTGTCCAAATCGCGCCCCGTCAAGCTCCCGTTTCCCCTCGCGTTCCGCCGCGCGCACCAGGATTCCCGCTCCCCACAACTCTCTCTCTTCTCTTGCTGAGTAGAGTAGAGCCCTTGTGCACATAGGCCGTTTGGTGAATTCCCAATGTCCATTAAGCATCTGGGTGGATGCCCACGTACGCTATGATTCCTCAGGCTCCCTCGTCAAACCGGACATCG
>PWNM01000566.1 GCA_003557825.1 Candidatus Hydrogenedentota bacterium
CGGATGGGCGTACGCTTGAGGTGGAATTCGTGGGCGGCGATAGCCGCACGGATATTGCGGTACTTCGGATTGACCGGGAGGGCAACTACCCGCGCGTTGTGTTTGGCGATTCGGACGATCTGATCATAGGGGAATGGGCTATCGCAATTGGGAATCCGTTTGGCGGCCTCATCCGCAGTCCCGAACCATCGGTCAGCGTAGGGGTTGTATCGGCCACCCAGCGGAGACTTAGTCCCGACGTCGGCCGGGGTACCCGGTTATATCAAGGCATGATCCAGACGGATGCCGCCATTAACCCCGGCAATAGCGGCGGGCCATTGGTCAACTCGAGAGGCGAGGTCATCGGCGTGAATACCATGATCTTCAGCCGAAGCGGCGGAAATGTGGGGATGGGTTTTGCCATTCCGATCCGCCGCGCGCAGCGCGTCGCCGAAGATATCATCCAATTTGGTCGACGGAGGGATCCCTGGCCTGGCTTTCGGGTGCAGGACGTGGATAGATTGCCCCAGACCGTCCGCCGCGAGTACAACGTGGTAGCCTCGGCGGGTGGATTGGTCATGAGCATCATGCGGGGCGTACCGGCGTACGAAGCGGGGCTGCGACCCGGTGATGTAATCCTGGCGGTAAACAGTGTTCCCGTGGCCAACTCAGTGGACATTGATTTCGCCATTTGGGATTTATTTGTTGGTGATTTCGCCACCCTTGAGATCAGCCGCGGCGGCGAAACCCATCACATTCGTTTCCGAATCGAGGAAGTGGATCGCTAACCACAACCTTTGATCATGCCGTAGTATCCCAGCCATTGAAGGTTCTTACCGGCCGATGATACACTTCCGGTCCACTCCATTCCCCCATCTATATGCATACGGGGGAGTCTATGTGAATCGAAAGCGCGCCCATTCATGGCGCTGGAAGGATACCAGTATGGCAAAACGTGACCGAGTTGAGCCCCGTACCCTAAAAGGATTCCAGGATGTCCTGCCAAAAGAGGCCGCCATCCGGCGACAGGTCATCGCGGACATCGAGAAAGTGTTTCATCGTTATGGATTTGCGCCACTCGAAACGCCTGCCCTCGAATATCTTGACGTGTTGTTGGGCACAGGCGGTGAGAATACGAACAAGGAGCTATTCCGCCTGGAAAGCCCCGAAGGGGAACCCATCGCGTTACGATTTGATCTGACGGTACCCTTCGCGCGACTCCTGGCTCAGTATCCCGAACAGCTAAAAACGCCCTTCCGACGCTATGCCATCGGTCCCGTGTGGCGGGCGGATAAACCTGGTCCCGGACGTTTCCGGCAGTTTACCCAGTTCGATGTCGACGCGGCGGGGGCCGATTCGGTCGCCGTGGACGCAGAGATCATCGCAGTAATGTGCGAAGTCATGCAGGAATTGGGCGCGCCCGAATACCGAGCGGTGATCAACAACCGCCTCCTAATCGATGCATTGCTCAGCAGTATTGGGATCGATGACGGGAGCCGGCAGAAACATATCCTCCGCGTACTCGACAAACTGGCCAAAGTCGGAATTGAAAATGTCCGCCTGGAGTTGGGTCCCGGGCGTGTGGACGAATCGGGAGATCCCATTCCCGGAGTAAAACTCGAACCGGAGGCCATCAACCGCTTGCTCGAGTTTATCGAAGTAACGGGGACCTCTCGCCGTGATGTAGTCGAACACATCGAAGCAAATCTGCCCGCAAGCGATGCTACCGATAAAGCGGTTGCTCAGATGCGCGAACTGGCCGATTGCCTTGATGCGCTGGGAGTGACCGAGGCGAACGCCGTCTTCGACCCGAGTCTGGCTCGGGGACTGGATTATTATACGGGTCCTGTATTCGAAATGATGATTCCCACAGCCCCCCAGTTTGGTTCGGTGATGGGCGGCGGACGTTACGACGGCCTTGTTGAACGATTTCTCAACCGCCCCATCGCAGGAACCGGCATGTCAGTAGGATTGGACCGGCTGATCGCGGCGCTTACTCACCTTGGCCTGGTCGAAGCATCGCAGACCCACGTTGATGTCCTGGTGGTGACCATGGGCAATGTTCCCAAGGCGGAGACCTTGCGCCTGGCCGCCGAATTGCGGACTGCCGGTTTCCGCACCGAAGCCTTCATCGCAAGCCGCAAAAAAATGGCCATGAGCAATCAGCTCTCCCATGCCGACCACTACGGCATTCCCGTAGCAGTGATCATCGGCGAAGACGAATTGGCGCAGGGCATGGTGTCCGTGAAAGACCTCCTCGAGGGAAAACGTCAACGGGAGGGCATCGACGACCGCGACGCCTACCGGGAGGCGGGAAAAACTGGACAGGTCACCATTCCGCGGGGGGAGTTGGTTGAGACCATTTGTTCGCTACTGAGGAATGGAGCAGATACCTGCACCGACGGTAACTGAAAGCGCTCATTCACGCGGCGGATTTGTACAGTTTCCGATAGGCGCGGGGCGACATGCCGTAATATCGACGAAACGTATTTGAGAAATGGGCCGCATCGGAAAAGCCGAGGCGATAGGCGACGTCGGTGATAGTGTTTTGGGGGTTCAGCAACTGATGGGCCGCATGTTGGACCCGGCGATGCTGATAATACTCCATGGGGGAGGTTCCGGTCGCTTCTTTGAATACGGAGTCGAATCGCTTGTGTGACAGCCCCACCTGCGCGGCGATATCCGCAACGCACACGACTCCCTCTTTAGCGATAGCTGTTTCGAACAGCGCCATCGCCCGACGCACCTCGGGACGTAACGGGAATCGCGCTGCTTCGGGCTCATTTCTTAGAAACGCACGAGCCAGCACGATAAGGCATTTCAACACGCTGAACTTGAGCATCGCCAACGAGGCTTCCGGCTCGAACAGCTCATGTTCGATACTCGCCCGCTCGTTGTCGACCAGATGCTGCTCCTTTTCCGATAGCCGAAACTGCGCCACGCGCGGATACCATGGACGCCGGAAGAAAGTCGTGGCCAAAAACAAGGGAACCACGCCCGGTTCGGCCCAACACAAATCCAGGTCGTCGGCAATCCATTGAGGCAAAAAGGCCAGGTGCGTTTCCTCAAGTCCATTCGTCTCCTCAAGGGTATGAACATGGCCCGGCGCCGCCACAATGACGTATCCCCGTTGCAGGGGAAGGCGGTAATGGCCTGTGGCATGCATCGCTGTACCGCCTCGAATGAAGGTAATTTCGCAGTAGTCATGATCATGGGGACCGATGTAGTCCCACCTATGGGTAAGATCCTGGACGGCTCCCCACCCCGGCCCGGGATGACCGGGTTGATCAGGATGAAATACCATATATCGCTCCTGCCCGTAGCGTAAGGACCAAACCTTGGTTGGTTTACGAGCAGACATCTCGTAATTGGCATGAAGAACCGTGTATTCCGGCTTCATCTCCACATCAACCGCCATGATGTTCTTCCTCCAGTTGATGCGAAAATCTTACAAGTTTTTCTCCGATATTCGCAAGCATTCCCCAGAACACTACGCTATTCTTGTTGGGGATAAACCTAATGCGTAGGTTTTACCTTGGTTCTAAAATAGTCACAACAGGAGGAAGAAACATGATGCCAAGAAAGAAACAGGGGTTTACGCTTATCGAACTGCTCGTGGTGATCGCGATCATTGCAATCCTGGCCGCCATTCTCTTGCCGGCGCTGGCCCGGGCACGGGAGGCAGCACGCCGAGCATCGTGCGCCAACAACCTCAAACAATGGGGCCTAATTTTCAAGATGTACTCCGGTGAGGATCGCGGCGGGCGTTTCCCCAATACGACAGGCTACGCGCCCGGCGTATTTCCCACCAATCTGGGAATGCTCATGGGCGTTCGCGGCCACGAAATCTATCCGGATTACTGGAACGATCCAGCAATCGCAAAGTGTCCTTCGGACTCCGGCGGCGACACCTTTGCAGGGATGATGAACCTGTGGGATGACTACCCGGCTCAAGTTGCACATGCGGCCCAGGCTCTTGCCGAGAATCCAAACCACCATAACGGATTCCATTGCCTGAACGCTTTGCTGGACCTGCCGGTTTCATATATCTACATCGGTTATGCAACTCGAACATCATCGCAGTTGACCGACCTGGTTGGATCCATGTTCTGGTGGGTCAACATCGACTGGTTTATGCATCAAGGCCAACCGGGTAACCACGGCGTTTGGTTTGGCCGTGGCGACATCGAACCATTTGGGTGTGCCTTTGATATCGCCCTGTATGAAGGAAAAGGCCGCGGAGATCTCACATACACCGTTGCAGGAAACGGCTGGACCATGCCCATGGGCGGACAGGACGACGATGGCTCCCCGTTGCCCCAGTCCTATAATCAGCTTCGCGAGGGGATCGAGCGCTTTTTCATCACAGACATCAACAATCCGGCTGCAGGCGCTCAAGCACAAAGCAGCATCCCTTGCATGATGGACGCTTGGGCAGAGGATGTCGGTTGGTGGAACGCCTTCGCGGGGATTC
>PWNM01000089.1 GCA_003557825.1 Candidatus Hydrogenedentota bacterium
TTTTGCGGCCCGACCGTGCCCCTATTGCAGTTGCCGAAGCGGGTTTGGCGCGAACACGAGCATGTTGAGGCCGGCGTGTTGATCCATCATTTTGGACCCGCGGTTCATACTGAGGTGGACATTAATTGGGAGGTGCGGGATAACGAGAACCTAGTCCGTGATAGCGGTCGATTGCCTGTGGCTGAACTTGCCAAGGGGGGCAACACCAGCGCCGGCTCGATCGCATTTCCTGTTGAAGACATAGGGCAAAGCGAAGAATGGACCGTACGCCTTTGGTCTGAAGACCCGGCTATGGAGAACACGTGGCGCATCTGGGTCTACCCGGATAGCTTGGATGTAAGCCCGTCCGAGGAGGTTGTGGTAACCGAGTCTTGGACAACGGCTGCTGCAGCGTTGAGAGATGGGGGGCGGGTGCTATACCGCCATGCAAGCGCTTCAACGGGCCATGTGCTGCCGGGGAAATTCACGCCCATTTTCTGGGCCTTTGCTTTCAATCCTACTAATACATTCGGACTCTTGATTGATCCTGATCACCCGGCCCTGACGGATTTCGCCACCAATGTCCACAGCGATTGGCAATGGTGGGAGCTGATGCAAGGTCCGGCCGTATTTATTCTTGATGAAATGCGGAGGGAGCTTCACCCCATCATCCGCGTTGTCGACAGTTTTCATCGTAACCAAAACCTTGGGGTACTGTTCGAGGCGCAGGTAGGTCCGGGTCGACTGTTGGCTACCTCGCTGGATGTGATGGAACCATCGGAGGAACACCCTGTTCGCAACCAGCTTCGGAACAGCCTTCTTGCCTATATCGAATCGGATTGGTTTGTTCCTCCAGTGGAAGTGTTGCAGGACCAACTCGACTTTCTTTTCTCTCCCTATCCTGTGAACGATTATATAATCCCTCCACCCGATCCTTCGCTTCTAGAGGGAACCGACCTCATGGTTCATACCGCGGCGGGACAAACGCTCGAGGTGAGTTCGGAGGAACAGGCCGATAGCGCCGCTGGAACCGACGCCCTGGTACCGTTGTCCTATGGTTTTCGCGAAATGGCCGAGTCGGATCATGTTCGGCGGCAGCAGGACGGGTTTGCCTATCGTCTGACCGACATGGAAGGCCCGCTCGCAACCGACTGGTTTTGGATTGACCACAACCCAATACTCCAGATCCATACGCCCCCGGCATACGAAGGAACGCTCTACCTGCATTTCGTCGATTGGAACAACCTGGGGCGTCGTACCCGGCTTCGGTTTGAAGGTCGGATGGTAGGAGATATCTCCGGATACGATGGAGGGGGAACGTGGCTTGCCCTCCCGATCAACGCATCAGACACCAAAGACGGTTCCATAACGCTGAACATGACAACCATCAATGGCGGGAACACGCTCCTTCGCGCGTTTGCGGTGAGCGCCGCAGGAACCAGGGAGAACTAGCATGAGTGGGGTAATTCTAGGCATCGCGGGACTTTATTTTCTGGTCTCCCTGACCATTGGGCTATGGGTGGCGCGAAGCGAGAAAAACCTTGCAGACGACTACTTTCTCGCCGGGCGTAAGCTGCCCTGGTATGCCATCTCGATGTCGATGACAGGGTCCAACATTGGTACGGAGCACTTTATCGGCATGGTAGGCACGGCCTATGCCTTCGGCCTAGCCCCTGCAACCTTTGAATGGTGCAACTTCATCGCGTTCAGCATGCTGGCCTTTATCTTTCTCCCCTACTTTTTTCGGAAACGACTTTATACCGTTCCCGAGTTTCTGGAAAAGCGGTATGCGCCCTCGACACGAGCAGTCTATGCGGTATTGTCGTTGTTTCACATGGTCTTGGCCGTATTGGTACCCGCCTTGTACGCGGGGGGGCGCATCGTCTACGAGCTGGTGCTCCAACAGGAGCTTACGGCGCTCTCCTGGCCGTTCATCGCCTGTATTTTGCTGATATCCTGCGTTACCGCGGCCTATTGCATCTACGGCGGTCTACTTTCTGTTGTATGGACCGACGTACTCCAGGTGGCCGTCTTGCTGGGCGGGGGGCTCCTGTTGATTATTTTGGGCGTAGCCAACGCGGGCGGCATTCAAGAAGTTATCGAGGCCAATCGCGCTGCAAGCGCTTCCCGATTCCAGTTAATCAACGAGGCATCCCACCCGGTATCCCCATGGACCGGCGTGGCCACCATCTGGCTTACGTTGTCACTATGGTATGTCGCCACCAACCAATTCTACGTGCAACGTTGTCTGGGCGCGCGAAGCGAATGGGACGCCAAAATGGGTGTGCTGGGCGCGGGGTATATCAAGTTGTTTCTGCCATTTATCATCGTCTTCCCCGGGTTAGTCGCATTTGCGTTATATGGACCGGGTCTCAGCGAGGACGCTGTCTATGTGCGGATGGTAACCGAGCTATTGCCTCCTGCCGGTCAAGGGTTGCTGTTGGCCGCGCTTATCGCCGCCATCATGAGCACGGTTTCATCGGTGCTCAATTCCTCCTCGACGATTTGGTCCATGGACATCCATCGCCGTTTGATCAATCCGAAAGCGACGCAAGAGCAGATCGTCAAAGTGGGCCGTTGGTCAACCTTTATCATCATCGTACTGGGTACCCTTATGGCCCCGCTGCTACTGTATTGGGAAGGGGGCATCTTCATTTACATTCAGGATATGGCGGCCTTCTTCGCGCCACCGATTGCGCTCATCTTTCTCCTCGCCTATTTCTGGCCCAAAGGCCATGGCCATGCAGCCACGGTAACCCTCATCATCGGCATTATAGTCGGCATCTTTTTGAGGGTTTACAGTACACGTTTCGGCATCAACTGGCTTGAGCCGTTGCTGATGCGCGCTGCGGTGAGTTGGGTGATCTGTCTCGTTGTGTTTGTCGTGGCCTCGTTGACCCTACCTATACGAAAGGGCGAATCCCCTGACCCGGACATTCAATGGCGGCTGTCCTATGCACAACTCCCGGCAGACGAACGGGCGCACAATCGGGGATTTCGCAATTTGGCCTATTGGTGGGCTGGCCTAGTTGCCATTTCCGTATTACTGTTCATTATCTTTTGGTAGAGCCGGCATACATGAGCTGGATAGGAGGTTGATTGAATGACTGCTTTGTGGGCAAATGACGACGAATTATTCCAGCTGGCCCGCAGCGAGCTATATACCGCCGTGGTAGGGGATATCATGGACAAGGCGGGATTGCTCCATCAGTTCCTGCCCCCACAGATCCAACCGTTGCGCGAAGAGATGGTCGTGATCGGCCGGGCCATGCCTGTGTTGGAGGCAGACGTGTTCGATGATACGTCCAGTACGGGACACAACACATTACTGCGCAAATCCTTTGGGCTCATGCTTGAAGCACTGGATGATCTGAAACGTAACGAGGTCTACATCTGCACCGGTTCATCGCCTCGCTATGCCCTCTGGGGCGAACTCATGAGCACACGGGCCATGCAACTCGGCGCAGCAGGGGCTGTGGTGGACGGCTATTCCCGGGATACACGGGGTATTATCGAGCTGGGGTTTCCATGCTTTTCATACGGCCGCTATGCCCAGGATCAGGCTCCGCGGGGTAAAGTGATCGATTTTCGGGTTGCCGTTGAGATTGCCGGGGTTCGGATCGAACCCGGCGATATCGTTTTCGGCGATATGGATGGCGTCCTTGTTGTTCCGCGAAATACCGAAGAGGAGATCTTTGTCAAGGCTCTTGAAAAGGCCCGCGGCGAGAAGACGGTTCAAAAGGCGATTCAAGAAGGCATGAGCGCCACGGAAGCCTTCGAACGATACGGGATCATGTAAGGCGAATCTGGGAAAGGCACGGGATGAAGATTACCGACGTCAAAGTGTGGTTGGTCGAAGGCGTGGTCTATAACTGGACACTGCTCAAAGTCTACACGGATGAAGGGTATACCGGCGTGGGCGAGGCCACAAATTGGCCCGGCAGCCCAATCATCGAGGCCGCAGCACAGCATGTAGGCGAGCGGGTTATTGGCATGGATCCGATGCGTATCGACTACATTTGGTCCAAGCTTTACCGCGACCTCAACTGGGTAGGACCAGCGGGCGCAAGTCTTTGTGGAATCAGCGGGATGGATATGGCGCTTCTTGATCTCAAGGCCAAGGTCTTGGGCGTACCCTGCTATGAGCTTCTGGGGGGAGCATTTCGGATTGCTATTCCGCTCTATGCCAATTACTGGTTCTCGAAGGCCTCGCACACGCCCGAAGGTTATGCGTCCGAGGCGCGCAAGGTCATCGATGCGGGATTTCAGGCGCTTAAGTTCGATCCCTTCGCCCATACCGGCTATCTGTTTGGCGACGACCTCGCCACGAATCTTGGATTATCGACGAGCCAACAGGATCGGGCGGTAGCCATTGTCGCCGCCGTCCGTGAAGCCGTGGGACCGGAGGTCGATCTCATGGTCGAAACCC
>PWNM01000574.1 GCA_003557825.1 Candidatus Hydrogenedentota bacterium
ACTCAGTCCGGCCACCTCCGTTGAATGGGGCGGATGATAGGGCGTCTCGCGGTTCAACTCAGGGGCATGCACGATTCGACCTGCGAACAGGTTGTGAACGTAAGCGCCGCCCTGCGAAAAGTCAAAGAGGGCGATACGCGATAGCGCAATGTTGTTGTCGATCATGTAGGGACCGTGGTTCACTTCGATGAACAGGTCTTCGAACACATCGTTGTCATGGAGCAGATTCCGCGTGGCCCGCGTTCCCTGGGTCATCCAATCGAGCCAGATGCCGCGACACGTCCGATAGATATGGTTGTCGCTGATGAGCGTATCGATGGGCGCATGCAATTTTATCCCGGCCATTTCTGCGCCGGTAAACTGACGCCGCACGTGAATGTCATGGATGATGTTGCCGGTGATGGCGCTGAAGATGGGTCCTAGACTCCCCACGAGGCCCGCTTGTTCGCAATGGGAAATGCGGTTGTTGCGCACCACATGATGGCCAATGTTTTCCTTTGTCCATGGGATGTGGAAAGCATGGGCCCGTTCGATGGTCTCTACATAGCCTTCCGCGGTGTCCTGCGAGGTATTGTCGTATTCATCGCCGTGTTTGCCAAGGGTGATGCCTACGCAGGTCGAATAACTGATATCGTTGTCCTCGATGATCCAGCCCTTGCTCCAATGCGTTCCGATAAGGCCAATCTGTTCGGCCGTCGGGGGAGCCCAGGGGGTGGCTGCATGCATCATGTTGAACCCTCGGACAGTGATGTAGTCGATGCCCGGCTCGCTCGGATAGAACACGGTCTGCCGCACATTGATCTCGACATCGGACTCATTGGGATCAACGTTTTTAAACTGCGCCCAGATGGTCGTTTCCGAATCGTCCACTTCGGCAAACCAGACGCCCAACTCGGCCTTCGGAAAATCAGGCAAGGGTAATTTCTCCGGCTCGGGATTCCGGAATACAAGATACAAGGTTTGAACGCCGCTCGTCGGGCGGATATCCGCCGTGAAACTCTCCCAGAGCTGCCAGTTGCCCGTATTCGAGACCATCGTGGTACCCAGAAGCTCGCCATCGGGCGCGTCGAGTCGCAGTTCGATCATGCCGCCTTCGGAGGCAGATGCCGCGCGGATCTCGACCTGTTCAGATTGCTCGCCAAAATCGACGGTGTCGTATCGAACCCAGTCCCCGTGCTCGATCCAACCAATGCATTCACCACCTTCGGTAGCATCAGCAGTTTGGATCCCCCTATGGGCCGCGAAGTCTTCCGCTTGAGTCCGCTCGGGCGCCTGATCGGGCTTGAACCAGGTCACATTCAGCAGGAACCCCTGGGCGAACTGCGCTCCCCACCAATAGGGAACTTCCTTAACCGGTTCGAGTACATCGTCAAGGGCCGCCGCTTCCGTCAACCAATGGCCATCGAGATAAACGGCCCCGGTGTGGTGTTTGCGCCCCAGTGGATGAAACCAATCTCCGTAGATCTCGTCAGCAAATGGGTTAAACTCCCCGAAGAACGCATTGGGAATGATCACCTTCCACGTGTCGTGCCGCACATGCTCCCAACCGTTGACCGGCTCGGAGCCTTTGATGACGACTTCTTGCCCCGGAGCCGCCTGATAAGTAATCCGCTCGTCATCGGATTGACCGCCCCGCGGGGGATCTATACGTTCACGATACACCCCTTCGTAGACCGTAATCGTATCGCCCGGCTGCGCGCGGTTGGCTGCCTCTGAAATGGTTCGCAACGGTCGAGAAGGCGAGCCGTCATTCGCGTCGTCTCCATGAATCGACACATGGAACTCGGTGGCCGCAGCAAACGGCATCGTAATAAGTAGGATCAGCACACCACAAAAAGATACATGCATGGACATAGTTATTCCCCTTTCATAATCGCTTTTGTCCTGACACTTTCAAGTTCAATCTCACAGAGAGCGCTTCTATTCAGCATCCGTCTCTAACCGGGGTGGATTGAAAAACCGGTCACGATAATCTTCCTGCTGCTGTTGCATCTGTCGCATCTGCTCTTGTTGCTCCGGCGATAGATTCTGAAACCGTTCCTCTGCCTGCCGTTGCTGTTCCTCATCCACTGTCAACCGAACCTCGCTTGATCCACAGCCCAGCACTACAAACATTGTCAAAACGGCCACCAATACCTTCATCATATCGGCCTTCCTCCATTATACGTAGGCCATCTCTGGTTAGGAAAAAGCCGGGAGCCCTGGGCTCCCGGCTTTGCTTAACGTAATCGCTTATCCCATTCCACCAAACGTCGGCAACCACTGGAGTAGATTATTGGCTCCTGTTGGATGGTTAAACATGGGGCCGGCAAAAGAATCGGGATGGAACTCATGGCGCACGGGGAATTTCTCGCCCAAGCGCACAAAAGACACATGGCCGTCCATATAGAGTACATTTGAACCGCCAGGCACATGGTTGAAGGTGAGCGTCTGATCGGTAAACGTCCATGCCGTGCCAGTGGACCAGGCATCCCACATTACCGGCAGTGTGGATTGGCCGATGGCTCCGGCGGCCGGATTGTTGATATCGGTGATGAAGAACCGTTCGACCCCCTCTCGAAGCCTACGATAGCTGCTCGGGATCATCCTGTCCCCATCATCATCTAATCGATGGGAAGGTCCAGCTATGGATATGTCATCATGTCCCCATTTCATACCGCCCCACGACCACCAGCCGACCGGGAAATTGCAATCGGGATGCATGTTCAACATTGTGGCATGATCCACAAAGTCCTGTAAGATATGGGGCTGCTGGCCCTGTAGGATAAACACCGACTCCGGATTGACACGCAACTGCTCCGAAGCCGACTGTATTGCATAGGGCGTGTACAGATAGGACGCGGGTAAGGACAGATGGGCGTGGATACAAGGCGATACGTCTATGCCTAGCTCTTGACCACGTTGGGTGATCTCTTGTATTTGGTCCGAAATGTCCTGACGAATCCCGAAATTTGCACCATGACTATCGCCGCCAGCGTCGGAGGGACATCGGGCAATAGCTGGGTCAGACCAGTAATCAGGATAAAGCGACTGGGAATCGAATGCATGGAAGGTGTGGTAACCATGCGGGCTTCGTTTTATCCCCGGCGGAAAACTACCGCCTCTGTCTTCGCTCGAGTACATCTTGATGATAAGCCCGAACTGTTTGAGATTATTGGCGCAACTAGCCCGCCGGGCCGCTTCACGTGCGCGAGCAAGAGCGGGCAACAGGATGGCCGCGAGGATGGCGATGATGGCAATCACCACCAGCAATTCGATGAGCGTAAAACCCTTATGCTTTCTCATGATTTATCTCCTAGACTGCTTGTGAAAACCTTTCGCGCGACCTCTCCCATGGATCGCGCGAATTGGCCCAAGGCATGATGGTTCGGCCCTCCTTTCTTTTTTGCCATGCGCACTGTGGCGTTGGGTTCTCCCTCCCGGCGCCTAATTTCGGCCATGGCGTGGGTTTATATGCCCGGTTTACTACAACGACGGCCTCGGTATGATGCGCGTCGGAATTAGCTCATGCCGTTTGTCCGGCTTCAGGACGTACTTCGCCGCTCGGCGTCCCATCTCGGCGAAGTCGGTGGTGATTACAGCAATCCCTCCCGCTACGACTCGTTTTAGCCGGGTCTCGTTATAGGACACCAGCCCAACATCCTTGCCCAATCGAAAGTTCTTTTTCTGACAGCGTTCGACCATCTCGACCAGGTCGTCATCGTCAATAACAATGTAGGCGATGCCTTTGCGGACATGCACTTCGTCCATGGCGTGCACGATGCTGCCCTTGAACCGACGGTCTTCACAAAACCGCATAAAGTCATGAATGATGACCTCCGGATGATGACTGGGTCGAGGAAAGACGAGCACTATCTCATCGTATTTCTTAAAGCGGACTTGGCCGGTGCACAGCCCTTCGTAAATCGCCCCCTCGATATGCTGGGTAATGCGCGGATAGGCATCTCCGACGCATTCGCAGCGGTCGAGCATAAGCACCCGATCGGGCTCCAATGCATTGACGATATCCGGAATGCGCTCGTGTTGAAAGGGCATGATCACATACTGGTTATAACGTGAAGCCCCGTCTCGGATAACGTGTTCGAAGGTCTCGATGTTGTAATGGTGGAAGAAAATATCGGCGATGCCCTGCCCGGCAAGGGTACCGAGAAATGCGTTGTACAGGACTTGCTTATAGGCGGATAGCTCATCAAAGAGCAATAATACACGCACGGCATGCTCGATGGCCTCGGTCCGGACAAAATAGCCCCGGCGTAGCTTGGCGTCCACTATCCCCCGACGCTTGAGTACCTGATAGGCTTTGATCACCGTCTCGCGGGCCAGTCCGAAATGCTGGCATAAATCGCTGACAGAAGGTAGTTGATCGCCCCGCTTCAGGTCCCCCCGGCGAATGGCCTCGATAGCGCCTTGAACAATCTGCGCATATTTGGGCACGCCCGTGTCGCTGTC
>PWNM01000538.1 GCA_003557825.1 Candidatus Hydrogenedentota bacterium
GCTGGGCCAGGCCAAACCGTCCCGATTGGGCCATTTCGCGGCTTAGCGCATCGTCAAGCATTTCCGTGTACATTCGTCGGGTCGAGCCGCCTTCAAGCAACGATTCCTCGGGGAGAGATTTCCGCATTTCCTGCAGTAGCATGTAGATAAAATGCTGTTCAAGTTCCTGTAGCGCCAACCGCTCGCGGGCGGCTTCGTCGGCGATCTGCTGTGAGCGAGCAAAAAAAGGCGTTGCGAGGGGATTGACATAGAGCATGATTACATCACCTCGATCTCGGCCTGCAGCGCGCCGGCCTCGCGCAGGGCTTGGAATATGGCAATCATATCCCGCGGCGTCACCCGAAGCTTGTTGAGCGCCATGGCGACTTCGCTGGCCGAGGTCCCTTCAACGGGGAGCAGATAGGCCTCATGTTCTTCGATCTCGATTTCCACGATTTCCTCGGCTTCCGGATCCTCAACCCCAATGGCGACTTCGGGGGGAGGTGGAAACACGGGCGTGGTGCGAATCTCGATGGTGATGTTGCCGTGAGCCACCTGGGCCGGCCTGACGCTGACATCGCCGCCCACAACGACCGTCCCCGTTCGTTCGTTGATGACAACCCGCTTTGGAATCGATGCCTCGACGGGTATCTGGTTCAAGTCGGCGATGAAGGCGACCAGATCGCGCTGCGATTGTTCGGGTATACGAATATTGATCGACCCTGCTCCATAGGCGCTGGCATAGCTGCCATTGAGGGAATCGTTAACGGCCGATGCGATGTTCGAGGCCGTTGCGAAGTCCGGACGCTTGAGCAGGAGCACAATGCGTTCGCCATCGGTGATGGTCGACGGGATTTCCCGCTCGATGTACCCGCCCATAGGGACGCGGCCAACTGTAGGATGGTTCTGTTGTACCCCGGCACCGCCGTTGCCCACGGCAAATCCGCCGACAGAAACGGGCCCCTGCGCCACGGCGTATACCCGGTCATCATCGCCCCGCAGCTGCGTATTAAGCAATATCCCCCCGTTCAAGCTATCCGCGTTGAACAACGAGCTCACCTGCACATCGATGCGGGTACCTTCTTTGGCAAAGGGGGGGTGGACCGCGGTAACGATCACCATGGCGGCATTGTCCGTTCGCAGATTCCGCAATGTGTCGACTTCGATGTCCATGCGTTGCAGCATCCGTTGCTGAGCGCGTTGGGCCTCCTCCGTACGATCGCCAGTACCCGCCAAGCCCACAACGATACCAACGCCTCGCAGCACATTGCCCCGGGCTCCCTGAACCTCGCACAGGTCCTGAATGGTCGTAGCGAAGGCCGGAACCGATACCATCGTCAGAAAAACGATAGGCGCGAGAAGAAGTCCGAAGCGGAATCCCTGTCGAATAGTTATGTCGAATGCCGATGCCATGATGGCTGTCTCCGCAAATGGTTAGAAGGGGGATATCCAATCCAGGAACCGGGTGAAGATGCCCCGACGCTGGTTATTCCACAGGGGACCTCGGCCCGTTAGTTGTATATTGGCATTTGCGACCTGAGCCGATTCAATGCTATTGCCCGGCGTTACATCACGGCTTCGAATGGTTCCGGTGACGCTCATTCGGTGGTCTTCCCGGTTTACACGGACAATTTTGTTCCCCATGATTTCGAGATTGCCGTTGTCGTATACCCGCGTGACGGTGCAGGCCAAGGTCATGACTAGATCATTCGTCCGTTGGGTCTGTCCCCGGGCGCGATGTTCGTTGCGCACATCAATATCCCAATTGGGCAACCGTTCAGGATTTGTAATGCCGTATCCTTCGGGCCGATCCGCTACGAGAAACTGATTATTGCCCGCAGCGGCGTCCGAGCTCACCTCCGCTTCCTTACGAGTGTTGGTTTCCGCCCGGGAGGACGCATTGATGTTTTCCCGTACCATTACCGTAATGATGTCTCCGACTTCGAATTTGCTGCCCCCATCGGCCACGAGGGTCCCCCGTCGTTCCGTATGCTCGCTAAATAGGGAGTCGGAAGCCGCGGGGATTGCTGCCAGTACGATGCCGATTGCTGTGATGAAAACTATCTTTTTCATGTCGAATCGCCTCCTTATCCTATCGGACGACAACCACGCCGTCCTCCCGAACCTGGCCCGAAAATTCTTCGCCCGAATCCGGATTTCTTAGCCGTACTTCATCCCCCACACCGCCATCGGAAAGGGCCCGCGCCTGACTGCGTGCGATCATTGCCCCGGCCCGTGCCTCGACGACTACGGTCTGGTGCCGATTGACCAGGGTCCGGGCCTGCACATGGCGGGAGGTGATGACCTGATCCGGAAAAATCGTCCGTCGAGCAACGGCTCCGATTACATCGGCCGGATCCTCCGCCGTACCGCGCGCCAGCGAGGATAGCGCCCGTTGCTCGATATGGATGTCGTTCTCGGTGATAACCGTTCCGCGGGGGATATCCCGGGCCGAGACGACAACGGGACCAAAGGCCTCGATGTTGGCCCGGCATACCAAGGTCTTTTGCGTTTCACCGTTCACATGGATTTCACCGCGAAAGGCCCCCTGTCCGATATATCGGTATTGTGGATAGGACCGCCATACGATGGCTACATCGCCATCGGGGACAACGGTTGTCATCGAGGGGACCATCAAATCAATGGTGGCATCGGTGGGATCCCATGGCATGTTGGTTTCAATAAACTCGCGCAGGCTCTTCTCGACCGTTTCAGCGTTGACTTCCTGATATATCGTCGTGACCCGAAGCAATCGCGGTCCCTTTATGTCCACTTGCGACTCGGTATACCCTTCCCGCGCCAAGATCGACTGTACGAGCGACCGCTGGAAGGTCCGGTTCTGGCCTGGTAAGGCCGCATTGCCGATCTCGATGTCGCCCAATTCCTCCGCATGAGGACCGATGATCTCGGCGAGCTCACGCAACACCACGGTGGGTCCGGGTACATGGACCTGTTCCCGAAGCTGAACAAGGTGGGTGTCGCCTTGGGCCATGGTGGCAATGAGCAGTGGTACGGCCACCATCATCATCCATCCTATAAGCCTATGTCCCTTCATGATGCTATCCTTCAGAGCCCAATCTTCGTCTACCGTTTCACATTATTGGCGGTCTGCAGCATTTCGTCTGAGCTTTGAATCACTTTGGAGCTGGCCTCGTAGGCCCGTTGGGCAACGATCAGATTGAGAATTTCCTCGACCACTTGCACATTTGAATTCTCGAGGAACCCTTGTTCAATGGACCCCAATCCATCCTGCCTGGGTTGGCCTATCAGCGCTGGTCCCGACGCCTCCGTTTCGGTGAGCAAGTTACGGCCCAATCGGGCATCGAGCCCCGCTGGATTCACGAAACGAGCCAGCTCGATTTGACCCAGGTTCTGAGCCGCTGTGTCGTCCGCCACGATGGCCGACACAACGCCGTCCCCGCCGATGGCCACCTGGATGTAATCCACCGGGACAACAATGGCCGGCTCAAGCAGAAATCCGTCGGCGGTTACTATCTGCCCGTTCGCGTCCAGCTTAAACGAGCCGTCCCGCGAATACGCCGTGGTACCATCAGGAAGCTGGATCTGGAAGAATCCGTCCCCCTCGATGGCGATATCGAGGGGGTTGCCGGTTTGGATGAGGCTACCCGGCGTAAAGTTTTTGGCAATCGAGGAGGGCCGCACGCCATGGCCCACTTGGATCCCTTCCGGGATAATCTGGCCGTCAACCGTCTCGGTTCCCGCGGGTTTCAGTGTTTCATAGATGAGATCCTGAAACTGGACTCGGCTCTTTTTGAATCCGGTCGTATTGACGTTCGCCAGATTGTTGGCGATGGTGTCCAGGTTGAGTTGCTGGCCAATCATCCCCGTAGCCGCGGTGAACAACCCTCGAATCATCTCTCAATCTCCCCTCCGGAACCTCGTCCGGCCCATATGATGTTATGCCCCCCCTAGAGCGGCATGCCCACCTGATCAATCAGGCGTCCAATGGTCTCGTCTACACTATTTATGACACGCTGGTTGGCCTCATAGCTTCGCACCCCCAGTATCATGTTGATCATCTCGGTCGGAAGCTGTACGTTTGCCGACTCTAGCGATTCCGAGATGACGTCCGTATCTGCCGCCGGTATGGATTGTTCCATCGCTGCTGCGGTTGGGCGATACATGTCATGGCCTTCTCGGTTGAGCATATGTGGGTTGTCGAATTCGACGATGCGGATTCGGCCTACGGGCGCGCCATCGACAAGGACGGTTCCATCGCGGTTGATCATGATAGGGCTGCCAATGGCGTCGATCCCCCCGCCGTTAATGTCTTGTACCTGGTGTCCGTCCACGGTCATCAGGCGTCCATCGGCGTCTACTGCAAGATGGCCGTTGCGGGTCAACCGTTCGCCTGCCGGCGTGTTGACGATGATGAACCCCGGTCCCTGCAGGGCAATGTCCAGTGGATTCCCCGTCTGCATCAGGGGCCCCATGGCGTGATCCGTA
>PWNM01000527.1 GCA_003557825.1 Candidatus Hydrogenedentota bacterium
TCAAGAACCGAATCGATGCCATCACGACCTTTCCTGTTGACGCTGAACGGCCCATAATATCCGAAGCGACCATCCGTCGGGAAGTGCTCGTTCTGGCACTGTCTGGGCCGCTGGACGAACGTCGTCTTAAGGAATGGGCCGAGGAAATCCGCGACGAAATCCGAGCGCTCGCTGATGTGTCTCAAGCCGATGTCACCGGTACGCGTGAATATGAGATCTCCATCGAAGTGTCTGAAGAGCGGTTGCGCGAGCATGGACTCACCTTCTCTGCCGTAGCCGATGCGGTGCGTCGTAGCAACCTCAACCTTTCCGGGGGGATGCTTCGCACGGAGGGCGAAGAAATTCGTCTACGTACCATGGGACGACGATACTGGGGCGATGAATTTGAAAATATCGTCGTTCTGGCCCGGCCCGAAGGCCTGATAATCACCTTGGGGCAGCTTGCCACAGTACGCGACGGATTTATGGAAGACAATATGATCTCCCGACTCGACGGGGATCCGGTGGTCCTGATCCAAGTCTTTAAAACGCCCGATGAAGACTCCATCGTCATCGCCAATCGTGTCCGTGAATACATTAACGAGCGGATGAAATCCTTGCCTCCTGGGTATGCGATGACTGTCACGAGCGACTCATCTGAAGTTATCCAAGCCCGAATCCGACTACTTCAGAGGAACGGTATTATCGGCATGATCATTGTGTGGTTGTTGCTGTGGGTTTTCCTCGATCTCCGCTTGAGTTTTTGGGCCGGTATGGGGATACCCATCTCGTTGTCCGGTGGGTTGGCGATTCTTTGGTTCACCGGCGGCACCCTCAATATGATGTCCATGTTCGGGCTTATCATGGTCTTGGGCATTGTGGTAGACGATGCCATCGTGGTGGGCGAGGCGATCTATGTCCGACGGAAAAACGGCGACCCGCCTATGCTGGCAGCGGTCAACGGAACCATGGAGGTCGGATTGCCCGTCATTGCCGCGGTTCTTACTACGGTTCTTGCGTTCATCCCCTTGATGTTCGTCGCCGGCGTTATGGGCAATTTCGTACGTCTTATGCCCGTTGTTGTCATTGGGGCGCTTCTCGTTTCGCTGGTGGAATGCCTGGTCATGCTGCCCTCGCACCTGAGCCATCTCCCCGATCCCAATGACCCCGAGTTGCTGCGAAAGCAAAAGCGGAATCCCGTACGGCGGGTGCGAGTAGCCATTAGCAATGGTTTTGAGTGGCTCATCGAGCATGTCTATGGTCCTTTGGTGCAACGGGTGATCGGCGTTCGGTATGTCGTCGTCGCTATTGCGATTAGCTTGATGCTGATTACATTTGGCATGTTCCGCGCGGGGTTTATACGCTACGTCATGTTTCCGCCCATGGATGGCGATAATTTGACGGCTTCCGTGGAATTTCCCGATGGGACGCCAATCGAAGTCACGCAAGGCGCCGTGAATCGTATCGAAGAGGCCGTCTATCGACTGGCAGGAAATACGGATACTCAGACCGGCGAACCGCTTATCAAATCGGTTTATTCGCTGGTGGGAGGTTCGATGGGGCGTCGCGGATCGACCGCAGGGGGCGGGTCCCATCTTGGGGCGGTGCGGGTGGAAATGCTCGAGTCCCAGTACCGGGGCATACACTCCCGACAGTTGACATCTCAATGGGAACGACAGATTGGTGATATACCAGGCGTTGTATCCCTGAATGTCGAGGGGCAGCAACGAGGTCCTTCGGGAAAGCCCATTGAGGTTTGGATTAAGGGCCAAGATATGGAGTCTATCTTGGCCGCTGCAGATGATCTAATGGAATACCTTGGCGAGTTCGATGGCGTGTCTCAGATTGAAAGCGATTTTCGGCCTGGTAAAAACGAGATCACCTTCGAACTAAGGCCCGAAGCGCACGCCCTTGGTCTAACTGTTAACGATCTCGCGCGTCAGGTGCAGGCGGGGTTCTTTGGCGAAGAGGCCTTGCGTGTTCAACGTGGACGAGAGGATATCCGTGTTCGAGTGCGGTATCCCCTGGAGGATCGCCGCCAGCTTGCCGAGCTCCAACAGGTCCGTATCCGTACGTCGCAAGGGCTTGAGGTACCGTTGACCTCCGTCGCCGAATTCCGATATGGGCCCGGATACGCCACGATCACCCGAATGAACGGTCAACGACGGGTGATTGTGAGTGCTGATGTCGATTTTGAAGTTACCACGGCCACAGACATTGTTCAGGATCTTCAATCCGGCGCTCCCGGCGATGGGAGTGGCGCGCAAGCTCGCCGTGGGTTCCTGGGGGAACTCGAAGCACGCTATCCCATGCTCAGTTTTGAAGTCGCCGGCGAACAGCGTGACTCCATGGAATCGCTGGCGGCATTGGCCGTTGGTTTCCCTCTCGCGCTAATAGCGATTTTTGCCATCATCGCAACCATTTTCCGTTCATATGCCCAGCCCGTCATCATCATGATAACGGTTCCCTTCGGGCTAATCGGAGCGGTCATTGGACATATGGTGATGGGCTTTCCAATGACCATGATGAGCGTATTCGGCATTGTGGCCCTATCCGGCGTGGTGGTCAACGATGCCATTGTCCTTATCGAGTGCATCAACAATATGATTGCTGACGACGTGCCCTTTTTCAAGGCGTTGAAAGAAGGAGGCGTGCGCCGATTCCGGGCGATTTTCCTGACCACTGCCAGCACGGTAGGCGGGCTTGCGCCGATGTTGTTTGAATCCGATTTTCAGGCACGGTTCCTGATTCCCATGGCGATCTCGATTGCCGCCGGCGTGATCTTCGCCACGTTGCTCACGCTATTCCTGATTCCCTGTTTGCTTGGTATCCTAAACGACCTTCGACGAGTGCGAGTCTGGCTTTGGACTGGCGTTATGCCTGATCCTGAGGATGTCGAGCCGGCCCGGACCCGCAAGAAAGACCTACTCGAACTCTCCCCGCCCGTGGGGCATCTCGAACCCGTAGCAAAATGATCCAGCAGTAAGGAGAACGCTCATGCTTCATCGGTTGCACTGTGCGATGGTGGTGGCGATGCTGATTGTCACAGGCGCGTTTATGGCCCAAAGTGAAGAGACTGCGGGCGATTTTTTGGATTCAAACGAACCGGAACCTCCGGAGATAGTGTACGACCTGGAACGCCTCAAGAGCATTGCGCTCGAGGAAAACCCGTCTCTTCTGGCCGCGCAGGAACGGGTTGAGCAAGCTCGTTCGCGAGTCCGGCAGACACGGGCGGCTTTTTTACCCGAGATCGGAGTAAGCGCCTCTGCCAGTAAGACATGGATGGACCGAAGCTCCTACGATGCAAGCAGGCGTCGCGCATTTCTTGGGGCACTGCAGGGGGCCGCAGCAGGCGGGGCGCGGACGCCTACGGGCGCTCCTACCACGTGGCCTCTACTCTCCGCCTTGGGCAACACCGCCGGGTCTTTCGCCGATGCTATCAATGCCCGCGAGGCTGTGGATCGGGACAGCACGGTCTATACTGCCGCGTTAAACGCGCAATGGCTGCTGTTCGACGGGTTTGCCCGTGAGTTTTCCCATATGGCTTCTCGTATTGGCGTACAGGAAAGCGAGGCTGCCTTGGACGATGCCAGGCGGCTGTTGCTTTCCTTTGTGGCATCGAGCTATCACGCCGCCCTGCTCGCTCGCGAGGACATGATCATCGCTGAGGCCGATGTCGAGTTCAACGAGCGTCAGCTCGTGGATGCCCAAGCGCGACGACGGGTCGGAACCGGCTCGCTGAGCGACGAGCTCAACTTCGAGGTTCGGGTGAATCAGGCCAAGGCCACGCGAATCCGGGCTGAAAGGGTCTACGAGGTAGCCCTGATCGGCTTGGCGGAACTAATTGGTTTGCCAGACGGACTGCCTGACGGAGCCGTGCTCGGTCCGCTCGAAGAAGAGACCCCTGAAATGCTGGTCATACCGGATAAAGATGAGCAGATTGCGCGGGCGTTGACCTATCGGCCCGATCTACTCCGCAGCGACTTTGCCGTGGATCGAACCGAAGCCCAAATGAGAGCGCAACGTGGAGCCTTTTATCCCAGTATAACGGCCGATGCTTCACGTTCTGCTCGATGGGTTGATAGCACGAGTTTCAATGCAGATGACTTCGACACCTCGATTGGAGTGGTCTTGTCCTATCGGCTGTTTGCCGGCGGAGCGATTCGGGCGCGTTACCATGAAGCGCGTTCCGTGTATCGAGAGGCGCGGTATAGCCGGACCGATACCGAACTCGAAGTGGCCGCCGATGTACGTGAGGCGACGACCGATTTGCGCACTTCGTTGGAAGAACTCGAGCTGCAACAGGAAAACGTAGCCCTGGTCCGTCGAACTCGTGATCTTGTCGAGCGCGAATACGATGCGGGGCAGGCCTCGTTGACTCGGCTCAATGAAGCCCAGCGGGACTACACCAACGCCCAAGCACAACTGGCTGCTGCCCGTGTGGCCATGCGCCA
>PWNM01000411.1 GCA_003557825.1 Candidatus Hydrogenedentota bacterium
CATGTGGATGCATTATAGCCAAGTGAGGCGTATACGGCAATTTTGAGCATCTGGAGCAGATGCGTTGCCGTATGCCTGTCGGAATGATACAATCGGCCGCCCATTGAGAAACATACTTGGAAAGGGATATGCCATGATGATGTGGACCGATGTTCAGGATGTGGAACACGACTATTATGTGGCCTTTCGGGGCGTAGTAGAAGTAAACGAAACGACTACCGTTACCATACGAACGCTGGCCTCGGGATGGTTCACGGCATGGCGTGATGGGGTCCATCTGACGGAGGGGCCGGCGCGATTCAAACCGGAATATCCTGAATACGATGCCATCGAGACCGTGCTTTTGCCGGGCCGGACGGTGTTTGCCATTCAGGCGCATCACATCGGCATAACCACCCGAATTCTCCAGGACATGGCGCCGTTTTTGTACTTCGAGGTTTTCGATGAGGAAGGTCATGCATTGCCGCTGAAGTGGCGGTGCATACGCTTGCCCGGCTATGCCTCGGGCATACGGCGGATAAACCCGCAACTGGGCTGGATCGAGTACTGCGACACCCGGGCCAATCCGGTGGACTGGATCAATCCGTCCTTTGATGACCAGGAGTGGGACCCCCCAATAGCGGCGGGACCCGATCGTTCGAGCCTTGGCCCCACCGGCTTGGCTCCCGTTCAACAGTTTGTCCTTGGATTGCAGCCAATGGCATCGGGGGAGTTGGCCGAGGGGTTCGGCTATGAACTCGATGACATCCCCGCCCGGTTTTTCCTGCGAAACCTCGCGCCGACCGACGTGCCGCCTCAGGGCGTTTGGCGGCGATACGATCTGGGCCGCGTTCGGCTCGGACGCCCGCGGTTTGTGCTTGATGTGCCCGAAGGGGCGGTCATCCAGTTCGCGTACTGCGAAGCAATGCAGCACGGGCGAGTCTCACCCTATATCACGCTTTCCGCGGGGCCGTCGTGCAATCTGGACCATTACGTCGCTCGAGGGGGCCAACAGGTATTCGAGCCGATTACGCCGAAAGGCGGGCGATACATGGAGGTCCATATCCTGGCTGATCCGGCTTCGGTGCACTTTGTTGAGGAAAGCTATCTCGAACGGGGATACTACGGGCCCGCCGAGGGCGCCTTTACGTGCGACGATCCCTTGCTCAATCGGATCTGGATGACAGGCGTCGAGACCTACCGGGCCTGCGCCGAGGACGCCATCATTGACAATCCGACCCGCGAACGGGGGCAATGGACCGGCGACGTAGTGGGTGTGGGCGTGGACATCGGCAGTGCGGCCTATGGCGATATTCGCCTGATTCGACGAGCCCTGATTCAAAGCGGCCTCTGCGCCAACGAACAGGGCATGGTTTCGGGCATGTCGCCGGGGGGCGATATATTTGTCAATACCTATGCGGTTCAATGGTTTACGGCCTGCCTGCATTATTATGAACTGACCGGCGATCGCACTTTGTTGGAAGATGCCTACCCCCATGCGGTGCGCAATCTAGGTGCTTTTGAGGCCCATATGACGTCCGAGGGACTTCCCGATGGTCTGGGTTGGACCTTTGTTGATTGGGGCTATGCCCGAAACGAAGGACCTGTGGATATCGCGTTGAATTTGCACTTCCTGGCGGGCATTCGCTCGATGATCACTTGGTGCGACATCTTGGAAAAACAAGCCGATCGCAAGCGGTGCGAGGCCATTGCCAATACCCTTGAACGGGTGATTGGGGGTTGGTTTGACGCGACGTTGGCCCACGATGATGGATGGGAACAAATCGGATACCACGCCGCGGTCTTGGGACTGGCCAACGGATTTCTCGATGGTGACCGAGCCGCGCCCTGCATCACCCGCATCAAGCGGCACATGCTGAACTGTTTTCCCAACAACCCCGACGGGCCGCGCAACAGCGATCCGGCCGTGCAAAGTCACCAGATTATTACACCCTATTTCGCCCACTACGCGTTTCCTCCGTTGATCGAACGGGGCGAGATGGATTTTGTCCTCGACCAGTTCCGCACCTGCTGGGGCTATGGGCTGCAAGAGGGCCGCACCACGTGGATCGAAGTTTTCGACCCGCGTTGGAGCCATTGTCACCAGTGGGCCGGGTGTCCAACGTGGCAGCTAAGCCGCTACGGTCTTGGCCTTCACCCCCGATTCGACTTGGGCGATCGGCATTTCGTGTTCCGGCTGATTCCGGGAAGGCTAACCCGGGCCTCGGGGCGCGTACCCGTACTGAATTCGGAGCATTTTGTCGATATCGAATGGGAACATGGGGCCGATGGCATTCGGTATCGGCTGAAGACGCCCGTACCCATTTGGCTGCACGGTGTTCCGGGCACCTCGTCTGATATGACGGCCATCCAGGATGTTTTCGAGACTGTCTTTCCTCGCGAAGCCCTATAGGGCGCTGAAAATAGAACGGCCGCCGCGCTTCCGTGCGGCGGCCGGGATAGACGGATAATTGGCTGTTAGATCGTCGCGGCATACTCGGCGATGGCGTCGCCGATCCCGCTGGTCGATAGGCCGCATTCCTTGATTTCTTTGGCGGAGAGGCCCTTGAGTTTGCCCGATTCGAGGAAGGCCACGCAGGCCCGTTCGACGGCGTCGGCGGCGTCTATCTCACCCAGGTGTACCAAGAGCATATGGGCCGAGAAAATGCACGCCAGCGGGTTGATCACGTTCTGGCCCGTGTATTTCGGGGCGCTGCCGCCGATGGGCTCGAACATGGATACGCCTTCGGGGTTGATGTTCCCGCCTGCGGCGATGCCCATGCCGCCCTGAACCATGGCTCCGAGGTCGGTGATGATGTCGCCGAACATATTACCTGTGACGATGACGTCGAACCACTCGGGGTTTTTAACCATCCACATGGTGGTCGCGTCGACATGGGCGTAGTCCCGTTTGATGTCGGAGAACTCCTTCTCGCCCATTTCATGAAACGCCCGTTCCCACAGGTCGAAGACATAGGTCAACACATTGGTCTTGCCGCAGAGGGTCAGGGTCTTTTCCTGGTTTCGTTTGCGCGTGTATTCAAAGGCATAGCGTAGGCACCGGTCCACCTGATGGCGGGTATAGATCATCATCTGGGTAGCGATTTCCTGGGGCGTGTCCTTTTGGACGAATCCGCCGTTGCCCGTGTATAGGCCCGCCGAGTTTTCGCGGACCACGACGAAATCGATGTCCTCCGGCCCTTTGCCCTTAATCGGGGTCTCGACATTGGGGTAGAGCTTAACGGGGCGCAGGTTGATGTACTGGTCGAGCTCGAACCGGATTCGCAGCAAAATGCCCTTCTCGAGGATGCCGGGCCGTACTTCGGGGTGCCCAATGGCGCCGAGGAGGATGGCGTCGTACTGGCGCAACTCGCCGACGGCCGTATCGGGCAGCACCTCGCCCGTGGCCAGATAGCGGTCGCCGCCGAAGTCATAGGTTGTCGTATCAAATGTAATGTTGCACCGTTTGCTAACGGCCTCGAGCACCTTTACGGCCTCGCGCAACACCTCTGGGCCGGTACCGTCTCCGGGCAACAACGCAAGTTTATACCCTGCCATATCCCGCATTCCCTCCGTCTTTTCGGTCTGTGTACCACTTGAATGGGTCAATAAGAAGCGGAAGAATAGCACTTTTGGCCCGATTTATGCAATGGAGCGGATGAAAGGGGGGCCGGTGTAATAAAAAAATACATTCTCCCGTCGATTTGATCCAGATCAAGGCGTGGGGCCTCCGGTTCGGGCACAATGGCGCCACGGTTACGGCAAAGGGCCGGAACGAATCAGGTCATTTCACCCGAACAGGAGACGATACCATGAAACAAATGCGGAAAATCATTGAGATTGACGAGAAACTGTGCAACGGATGCGGCGAGTGCGTGCCATCATGCCATGAAGGGGCCATCCAGATCATCGACGGCAAGGCCCGGCTGGTGGCCGAACGGTATTGCGATGGACTGGGCGCCTGCCTGGGCGAATGCCCGACCGGCGCGCTGCGGATCGTCGAGCGGCCCGCTGAGGCCTTTGATGAAGAGGCGACCGAGGCGCATGTGGCGGCATTGTCGGCGGAACAGGACATGCCCAAACCTATGGCGGGGGGATGCCCCTCGGCCCAGCCCCACCAGTTCAACCGGCCCGCTGCCGCTTCCCGGCCCAGGGGTGGCGGATGCCCCTCGGCCCAGGCGCATCGGTTCGATCGGCCGGCCGCGGCTTCGACTACCCCCAACACCGAGCCCCAAGCCTCCGAGTTGGGCCACTGGCCGGTGCAAATCAAGCTGGTATCCCCGGCAGCTCCGTTCCTCGATGGCGCCGATTTGCTGGTTGCGGCCGATTGCGTGCCCGTGGCCTATGCCGGTTTTCACCGGGATTTCCTGGCCGACAAGGCCGTCATGATCGGCTGCCCAAAGTTCGATAATCCCCAGGAATACATCCAGAAATTCACGGACATCTTCTCGCA
>PWNM01000362.1 GCA_003557825.1 Candidatus Hydrogenedentota bacterium
CCGCCTGGCCACCAACTGATGTGGCACGGCTACGCCAAACTCACCACCATGTCCTTCGCCTACACCTTGAGAGATGAAATCGAATGACACTGCCTTGCATCGACTGGTCTGCGCAACTTGTGGGTAAAGGGCAGCGCTACGCGGCCAACCTGCAACCAATGTTTGCCACTCGTTCCGACCGCGCTGCCGCCATGCCATGATGCCGCTCCCATCTCATTGGACTGGGAAGCATCATCCGACCCGCACCGGAACGGCGGAAGTGTGTATTTGGCGGGACGTACAGCGATCGCTGCTTTTTTGCGCCTCAATGTACAGACGGTGCTGGCATGGCGTCGATCGCTCTGCTGGTCTTGGGTGGATCTGCTGCTTGGCCCAAGTCTTGAGCGGTTACGGCATGCAACCTGAAATGCCTTCCACTCAGAAAACGGTATTCTTCAAGACCGACTATGTGGGTAATCGCGGCTTGCGGTGCGCGCTTTACCGATTTCTTGCACGCGTTTACAGCAGCAAAGCCGCGCCGGTTAGTCGACAACGCACGGGTCCACGTGGTCCCAGGCACGGCGAGCCCGTGGAAACGCCCATTGGTTAGGTGATACAGTCCGTGCTCGAGTCCGGCCTTCGCGCTGTTTGCCGAGGTGGTCCCGCATGGCCGTTGCACTGATATCGAAACGCCTGAGAGCTCGATGAAAGCGATCCGGAACTAGTTATCTTTATTTCACGAAAACTCGCGGCTGGCGTATCGCGCTAAAGTCCCAGCAGTTCCGACGTTTAGGAGGTGGTTTCCTATGACGTGCCGTCGAAAAAGCGTTCGACTGATCGTTGTCATCCCCGTAGGTCCTGGTACGAATATGGAATTCGTACGAGATACCATCAACAGCGTAGTTTGCTATACAAGGGAGTCGCGTCGCATCGTGGTAGTCGATAATACTGGTGCGAATGCATGTGCAGACCTATCGGACGAATATCCAGATGTCGATGTTGTCGCTACACCCGAGGTTTTCGGTGTGAACGCAGAACTCTACCTGACGGGATCACGCGGATACCTTCACGCGCTTGCGCGCTTTGATTTTGACGTTCTCTTAAGAATGGACGTTGACGCCCTGATCATCGGAGGGGGCGCCGAGGAGGAAGCCTATCGCCTTTTCTCGGAAGATCCCTCAATTGGCGCGCTGGGATCGTATCGAGTGGACTGCAATATGCATCCCCGCGACTGGAAGAAGGTCGGTGAGCAGGTCAAGCTTGAGGCAAGACTTGCTCCGCTCACGTGGCATAGTAAAGCGTATGGTGCGTATCTCCTGAGAAGATACTTTTATAAGGGGAACCGCGGAGTCTGGTCTTATCGCCGTATTCTCGCGAATGCTATTGGTAACGGCTACATGCTCGGAGAGCATTTCATGGGCGGAGCTGTATTTTTCAGCGGAGAATGCATTCGAAGGCTCCATGAGGCGGGGCTTCTCTTCCGGACCGATCTGCGGTGGAGCAGATTGGCGGATGACCAGCTCGTTAGTCTTCTGATTAGATCAATCGGTATGAGGATTGTTGATTTCTGCCCGGATCCAATGCCCATGGGGCTGCGTTGGAGAGGGCTTCCGGACTCACCGGAGAATCTGGTCGCGAGAGGCAAAAAGGTCATCCACTCGACTAAATTCTGGAAGGATATGAACGAAAAGCAAATTAGAAAAATCTTTCGCGAACAGCGAGCGCTCAATCATTTCCAATGAGTTTTGCAAGCAGAAGCGGCACCGGGGCCCAAGGAGTCTTCCCTTTGAGGAATACCTGACTGAAGAGCCCCTGCATTGCTTGGTAAAGTTGTCGCACTAGGTGCACAGTCGATATTGGAGTCCGGAGCGTCCAAGGTGCGCCGCGGTCAAATCCGACAAGCCTCCAATGGCGCAGGCTAGGTGGACGAGTGGGCTCTAACTCGAAGGTGCTGTTTCAACGATCTTTAGGCCCAGGCTGGCGGCTCGGAAATGCCGCGCGAGCAAAAGCTGTGACGAACTTTCGTTGTCTCGAGTGAAGAGTGTTGGGGATACCCGAGCTGGACGTGTGCCGACGTTGCACGGCGCAGGTCGAACTCGGGTGGCCAGATTCCTCGTTTGGGCTCAATGTTTTGTGGTGAAGCAAAAGTATCGAAAACGGCCTCAGAATCCGCCTATCTTTTTGAGATAGCTAGGACAAAAGGGCGTCCAAGCCCGCCTTGCACCCAAAAACTCAACGATGTTCGGTTCCAGCCTGCAGGGACAATTGCTCAGCCGAGAACCAACCTGCCAAGCCGCCGCCTCGCAGATTTGCCCAGCCTTGCAATGCGCCGTGTTGTTTTTAGAACCCTGGAACAGAACCTAAAACCGAAAACTCTGTAGCCAACCGGGTTGAGAAAAACGTCGAGAGGAAGACCCGTGAATGGCGCCCATGCTTCCGAATATGACCACCGTTTAACAGGACCATCAAAATCAATATCTCGGTCGTATCCGGAGAGCATTACGTTTTGCTGGATCGGCGGCTTTTCACCCTCGTACACGTGTATTCGATCAAAGTCAATTACGTGGAGTCTCCCACTTGAATCAACAAGCACGTGCCACGCGCAGAAATCGAGATGAGCCAGGCCAGCATCGTGAATCTTGTATACCACGGAAGCAAGGGATCGAATCAATGGAAGGGGAATCAACCCAGCCCGTCGTGCCACTTCTCTGAGCGTCGTCGCATTGTCCACGTACGGAGTCACGAGCCAGTTCGAACCCCATTCGATAGCCGTAGTGATTTCCGGGACATGCCCCAAGCGTTTCAGAACCAGAAGGTTGTTCTTAAGTAAGCGCTCCCGCCCGGGGCGGTAGACTTTGAAAAAGGCTGGGCGCCCCTTGTATCGGACTACATATGTCCGCGCATCACGCGCAAAACCTCTCGTTGCCAACTCCCGGATAACGGGAAACCTCGGGGCCATCGACAACACCCCCGTGCGAATCACGCGCACGAGATGATCCGTAATCTCAGGTTGCCATTCGGCGAGCAACGCACGCGCCACGTTCGATGTTGGCGTCCAAAATATATCTTGCTCTTTTGGTGGTGTTTCCCCCGATTGTTGGAGGAGCGTGCCAAAATACGCCCACATTTCCCTAACTTCGTTCAGCCTGCCGTTATCGACAAAGGGGAGAACGTCGGGCCCTGATGGATGCCAATCACGGGGCCGTGGAGAAAAATCCGCAGCGGCAAAAACCTGCCAGCCATGATCGGACACCGAGCGATGCCCTAAGTAAAGCAGGCGGGATTTGTCGGAAGCCGGAAGGCTTCGCAGGTCGAAAGACTCCAGCACACTGAAGCCAAACTGCTCAAGCGCCGAGCGAAACGCCTCTACTTTAGGCAACCTTGCCGATACCAAAAACAAAGACACTGCAGCCCCGGGGCTGTGTTGCCGCCAAGCAAAGTCTTCGGCCTGCTGTGTACGGAACTGGGTTTGCAAAACAATTTCATCTCATCTTTTTCGCCACCTTACCGCGGTAGCAAGCGGAAAGGCTGTGTGCCCAGAACCCCATTGCTTCCTTGAGCATGAATGACGGCCCTGATATAACGGCCGGCACTCGGGAAATCAGCGAGGTAAATGGAATCTCCTGTGTGAATACTTCTCCCATCAGATATCCACTCTACGCGTTCATGCCGCCTGGCGTCAACCGAGATGACGCCTTTCGCGCGATCGACTAAGATAGATAGGATCTGGGCTGGCGGTGGATCATCATGGCCGTGCGGGGAATGAACGAAGAAAAATCGGCCATTCTCCATAGCTTCACGCACATGTACATCAGTCAACTCCGGGATTAGCATCACGTTCCAGCTATAGCCCAAATCACGATGGATCCGGTGCATATCATCATTGGCAAATGCCCAGACAGGCCGTTCATGGGAGAGCGTGGTCAAGATGGCGTCCCAAGTCGCCCGGTCTCCGGGATACCTGTCCCTCTGGTTATACACTTCGAGTCCAATCAAGTGCGGATGCTTCCGGTATAGATCCAGGTACCAAGACAATGAATAATTGTATCGACCAGGATGAAACAGAACTGCCAGGCCGTTGCGCCGACCGATCTCTACAATGGCTCGCTCTGCGGAGGTCTCACTCGCATCACCATAATCATTATAGTAACTGCCAATGTGGTGGGGTCTTGATATTTCGTTCCCCTGAATCGCAATCATTTCCAGGCCTTGGGGATTCCGACCGTAGTCGGTCCACGGCCAGGTGGGTGACTGAAGGCCCATCGTATCATGGTCGGTAAGAGACAGAATCGTATAGCCAAGAGCCCGATACCGATCAATCACCGCATCGGGCATGCTGTCACCGTCGCTCATCTGTGTGTGCGTATGAAGGTTGGCTTTGTGCTGTTGGTAATGTTGCCAGTCGATTTCCGAATATGGGTGCGAAATAACAAAACGATACCGCGGTTGTGC
>PWNM01000469.1 GCA_003557825.1 Candidatus Hydrogenedentota bacterium
ATATACTCTATATTGCCCTTCGACCAACAGACGACCTTCTGGCACGGTGGGATGCAGAGGAGGCGGTGTCTGTAACATCACGTGTTCTAACCACAGATGGAACGTGGCATGCCGATTATGAAAAAACGCTAGTTATCAGTCGAGAGGTCATCGAACGCAGGATCGTATCGATGTCTTGGGACGAATTGAGTTTCACCCCAAGTCCCTGGGCTCATGTTGTGGATCCCCCGATTGTCATGTGGACGGTAAGCAAGCTTTGGAGGGCTCCGGAAAACTATTTTCAGGCTGATGTTGAAATCGAGATTCAAGGCAAACTACCTGAAATCGGGAACTGGACATTACGAATCGAGCGGTTTGTGGATGCCGTATGACGAGCTTCATCACCTCAAACAATGGGGCTTCGCAAATTCCTAACTGGTGCAATGAAAAAGGCTTGATATTGACGGCGGGCCATTAACCTCAAACAGATCGAGTCAAGGCGTTATAGATGCGTGTCGCACAGGTGGCCCAGGAAAATTCGGCAGCGGTCTGGCGGCCAGAGCGGATACGTTTGGCCCGCTGTTCTTCGGGTTCCTCGAGGGCATGCCTAATGGCGGATGCCAGCACGGCCGGACCGGTGGGGTCGAAAACAAAGGGTACGCCACGGGCAACTTCCTGTACCGCACTACGTACCGAGGCAACCACGCGAGATCCCGAATAAAGGGCCGAGATAATGGCTATACCCGATGCATCACGAGCAGCTGGGCAGATTGTCGCATCCGCATGCTGGTACAGTCCGGCAAGCTGGTCTGATGGACAGTGATGCATTCGCAGGATGCGGTCCCCCCAATCGCTCCGTTCGGATTCGCCCGACTCTCCGACCAAGACAAGGTTGTGCGGAATAGTATTTTCCAACCGAGTAAAGGCATCATACAGCATATCTACTTTCCTGTGGGGATGGGTCTGCGATACGCATAGCAGAAAGGGCGGCTCTGCGGGCGGCGCATGGGGCTCGATGGACAGATGGTCGACACCAGGTCGGGCTACTACAACACGGTCCAATGGAATGGTCAGCCATTCGAGCAAGCGTCTGCGAGCGAACTCCGTTGGCGCTATAATGCGCATGGAACGGGCCGTTGCAACCCGGAGGGTCTTCTCGCGTACCTCGCCACACCATTGCGCCACTCCCCCACCTTGTTCGAGCAGTTCGAGATCGACAACGAAACCGATCATGGGCACGGGGCATTTTTGCGGGGCGGTGGCTAAAGGCGTCAGCAGTCGTTCGATACCGCAGTGGCTGATGGCTTTCCTCATAACGCTCTCGGCGCTTGAAAAACGCGAACGGGTCCCGGCGTGCCCGATACATTCCCGTTCCCATCCTTCGTAGGATTCATCGTTTATGGAATCGGTTATGACGACGATCTCAAGGTCCGGGTATCCTTCATGTAGGGAAGCCAGTACGCGGCGAAGGTAGAAATCGTCCTCTCCACTGTCCGGGGGAAGGTGGGCCGTATTTACACCGATTCGCATGGTCGGAGCTCCGTCCGTTTATTCGATATATCCCAAATCGGCGAGCCGCTTGCGAACCTGCTCCTCCTCTTGGGGATCGTAATCGTTCAGTTCGAGGTCAATGAGACCTTCTTCGGCCAGTTGGTCCAGGATTTTTTCGGCGGCGAAATCCGGAGTGTCATTGGGGTCAATCTCGACATCCAGGCGGTCGCCTTCAGGTGTCACCGCCGCGGCGTCAGCCACGACGATCACGCCGTTGCGGGCGAGCAACCGGCAGGCGAATCCTGCCCCCTCCCCCAGTCTGGCGGTGATTTCGCTGTCCATCCGTTCAGCGCGCGCGCCCAATTCGATAAGCCGCGTAAGCAAGGCTCTCATCGTCTCGGCAAGACCGGGTCCGGATAGGGTGACGGTGATACCATTTTGCATGATTAGATTACTCCTTGGCGCCGATAACGCGCCCTTGCATGTCGGCAGGAATAGGGACGCCCATGCGGTCGAGCACGGTTGGCGCGACATCCATCAGATGAAGCCCGGTTCGCTCGAGCCCTCCCCCATTTGTTCCAGCGTCTGCCATGATGAAAATGCCATGGTAGTCGTGGTTGGCGTCATCGGGTCCGGTGTCGTTTTCAAAGGTGTAGATACTGTCGGTTCCGCCCACTGCGCCGACAGAACGCCATCCCAGGTCGCCGAAATAGACAATTAAGTCGGGCGCAACACCCCTCACTGTCCGGTATAGGTCCTTAGGGCGATAGGCTTTGTTACCCAGGGGCCGGCCCTCGGGGTCGGTCATAGACTCAATGCGGGCCACCATTTCCTCACAGAACGGCTCGTATTCCGATTGGGGGATGATGCCCTCGGGTTCGCGTCCTTCGACGTTGAAAAATACCCGTGCATAATATCCGCCGCTGCTCCAAGCTCGGGTACGGGACCAGTCTACCGCGCAGTCCTCGAAACGCTTTTCCTCGCTCAGATCGTCGGTCACCGAAAGGAGCCCTTCGTTGAGGAGCCATTGGTTGACGCGGACACCGCCGTGCATGGCCCGGGCGCCGTGGTCGGAAACCACCATCAAAAGAGTGTCCTCGTCGGCATATTCAAGCAAGGCGCCGATATGGCGGTCCACGGCCTGGTAGTAGTCCCGGAAAACATGCTCATAAGGATTACCCGGCTCAAAGAGGGGGTGCTCGGGGTCACAAAACCGCCAGAATCCGTGATGCAACCGATCCAGTCCCATCTCAACCATCATAAAGAAGTCCCAAGGACGGGTTTCGAGAAGAAACCGGGCCGCAGCGAAGCGGTTTTCCATCAAAGCGTAGACCCGTTCGAGAAGCCCATCCTTGTCGTCGGTCCGGAAGTCTTTCACATCGATGATATATTCGCCAATGGCTTCCTCGAACTCCTTTTTAAAGGCCTTCGGATAGGTATAGTCCGCATTGGTGTCCGGGGCGAGAAATCCGGATATCAGCCAACCGTTCACCGGCCGGACAGGATATGTCTGGGGTACGCCCAGGATGGCTACCTTTTTCCCCGCTCGCGAGAGGATGTCCCATAGGCGTTTTTCTCTAATGGCGTTGCCGTTGGCGGTGAACATTCCGTCATAGGAATAGTCTTTCCGATTGCGAAACCCGTAAATCCCGAGCTCTCCGGCATCCTTGCTCGCCGTCATCGAAGCCCATGCCGGTACCGTGATGGGTGGATGACTGCTTTCCAGTTTGCCCCAACATCCACGCTCGGCCAATCGACGCATATTGGGCAGATCGAAGGCCTTCGGGCCGAAAATAAACTGCGGTGTTGCGCAGTCCAGCCCGATGATCATCGCCTTTTTTGTGGTACTGACGGTCATAATCTACTGATTGGTGCTCTGAGCCCATTCGATGAGGATTCGGGCGACTTCAGGTCGGGTGAACTCCTCCGGCGGCATTTCCCCGTTGCGCAGCATTTCGCGGACCTTTGTACCGCTCAGGAATACGTGGTCCTCGGCCGTTCCGGGACACGTCTTCTTCGATGCCATGCTGTGGGTGCGCTTCGAATAGAACGAATGGTCGAACAAAAGCGGAATGATGCCTATCTCGGACAGATCGAATTGGTCAAAGATGTAATGGGCATCGTAGGTACCGTAATAATCCCCTACGCCCGCGTGATCCCGGCCCACGATAAAATGGGTGCAGCCGTAATTCTTCCGGATTATGGCATGCATGATGGCCTCTTTGGGACCGGCATAGCGCATGTTCACCGGCATGAGCGACAGCATGACGTGGTCTTTCGGATAATAGTTGTCGATAAGCGCCTGATAGCATCGCATCCGCACATCGCCGGGAATGTCGTCGCTTTTTGTGGTCCCCATAAGCGGATGGATCAGTAGGCCATCACACATCTCCAGGGCGCATTTGGTTAGATATTCGTGGGCCCGGTGGATCGGATTGCGCGTTTGGAAGGCCACGATGCGTTTCCAACCCTTTTCCTCGAAGGCGGCCCGGGTCTGGGCCGGAGGTAAATTGAACTCCTCGAATTCAATTTTGCGGGTTTTCAAAACATCCAGGTCGCCCGCGAGGCAAATGTCCCCTGTGCCCATGGTATAGGCTACGCCGGGATGAGCCGTATCGGTTGTTCCATAGACTTGCTGGCATAGCTCTTCTTTGTCCGGAGTGAACTTCTCCGTCAAATGCAGAATAGCCGCCAACTCGCCCTGGTCGTCTTCAATGGCGACGGGAGTCCCCACTTCCAGTTTGTCCGCATCGGCCTTCGCTACAGGGAGCAGGATCGGAATTGTCCATGGAATGCCCGGTTTCAGGTGCATGGTATCAAGCACCGACCGGGTTTGTTCTTCGTTCATGAACCCGGTGAGCGGGCTGAACAGACCCTTGGCAATACCGTCGATATCGAAGGCGGCGTAGCCGTCTACTGTAATTCGGGGCAATTCGGCAGCCTGTTTTTGGGCATTCTCAAGTGCGGTACCGGTCAATAGGCGGTTGACCAAGGCTCCACCATGGGGGACTGATGGCATTGTTGTATTCCTCCGGAGTTTGGCATTTTGCCATAGTGCGGGAAGTGAATCATTAACAGAAACGGAAGTTTACCAAGCTTGGCATCGGTACGCAAATCGAGGGTGAAAGTACGCGGCCCGCAAAACTCGAAGTAATCGCCTCAGCCATTTTTACCGGAACCACCTGAGGTTAAATTGGCTATATGCCGTGATCATTCGGTATTCGTTCTTTATTTCTACTCATCGAGTTCCCTCAAAGCATCGTTGTCGATTTCTTTTCCATCCCATGGTCCTCCCATTAGATATTCGAGCTGTGCAGCGGAGACATGCCAATCCCGTTCAGCACGGATAGCCTCCAGTTCGAATTCGAGTAAGGTCTGTATACTGTCAAGCACATCCAGAAAAGTCGCTCCGCCGGCTCCCGTGGCATATCGCGACTGGAGGCTTTCATACGTACGCTGAGCCTGTGGTAACAGGTTTTCATTATAGAGTCGGTGACGCCGCTGGGCATCCTGCAACTCGAAAAGGGCCTGTCGGGCGGCAGTATCGAGGGCGAGGGTTGTACGACGCTTTTCGTAGCGGACCGCCGATTCACGATGGCGAGCTTCGGCGATGCCGGCGCGGACGCGATTACGCCAGATAGGCAGACTCAGCCCTACAGAGACCATGATCTCGTCACGACCTTCACGATCGGTCATCCGCTGGTTTTCGAAGGCCATGGCCGTATCCGTGGCGGTCATGGCGATGTCGAAGGGTCGGGGCGTCATCATTCCCGCGGCGGTCTCGACCCCCATGTTCATGCCGCGTAGGATCGCGGGCGGTCGCGGGTCCAGTTCCATCGAGGGCCGCCGGTTGTCCATGTATTCGAGGCCGATTGTGAACGATGGCCATCCATCTTTGCGCGCCAGTTCAATTTCCGTTCGGCGACCGGCTGCAAGATGGTCATAGATGCTCAGATCAGGATTGGCCACACGAATGCGGGCCAACACGACGGGCGCGGGAGGCGCAGATGGGGGAAATTCGGCCGACTCCGGCCAGGGACGTTCCTCACAGACTTCGCAACCAAGGGTTTCATTGAGCCGTGCAGCGAGGGGGGTACGGAGCTGGTGCAGCTCCTCGTATTGGTCCTGCAGTCGCGCTTTGTCAATACTGATGCGGAGTAGCTCATCTTCCGCCGCCAAGCCCAGGGCCAATCGGCCCTCAACTACGTCCTCCATGTAAGACAGCACTTCGGCTTGAGATTCCGTGACTCGGATGCGGTCAGCCAGCAGGGCGTAGTCAAAATAGGCCTCTTTTACATCCGCAAAGATGCGATTACGCTCTGCGTAGAACCGTTCGAGGGCGGCCTCAGCGTCGAGAGCGGCCTTTTCTCCACGAAGACGTAACGTACCGAACCAGGGGAACCGCTGGGACACCATAATTTTCGAACGACTCATGTTCGAACGAACGAAGTAGCTAAATTCGAGCATGGGATCATCGAGTGAAGTAACCTGGGGAATACGTTCGAGGGCAGCCAGCCATTCGGCATGACGAGCATGTAGGCTAGGATGGTTCTCAGCCGCCTCGAGAAGGTAGCGCTCGAGTTCGTCGTTGCCTGCGAAAAAATCGGGCGTGGGAAGCTCCGTCATGGCAACAGTGGTTAGTAGGATAAACGCCATCATGTCTGCTACTCCTTTCCTCCGGCGGAAGGGCCGGATTGGGTGTTGGTTACGCCATCCGCTGTAATGGCTTCAACTCCGGCTGCGCGAAAACGAATCTCCTGAACGGCGCAGTACAACACAGGAACAAGAAACAACGTTACCATGGCAAAGAGCATGCCGCCAAAAGATGGGATCGCCATGGGTACCATCACGTCGGATCCCCGTCCTGTCGAGGTCAACACAGGGAGCAACGCAAGAATGGTGGTTGCCGTGGTCATCAAGCATGGTCGAATGCGGCGTTTGCCACCCTCGATCACAGCATTACGGATCTCAGCAATGCTTGTGGGCCTGCGTTTACGGAAGCTTTGATCGAGGAAGGTAGCGATTACTACACCGTCATCCGTCGCGATACCAAAGAGGGCGAGAAAGCCAACCCATATGGCTACGCTCAACATGACCGGCTGAATTTGGAACAAATCACGCATATTCGTGCCGGCGAATGAAAAATCGAGGAACCACGGCTGGCCGTAGAGCCAGAGTAAGATGAACCCACCGCCCCAGGCTACCGTGATACCTACAAAAATCAGAAGTGCGGTAACTACCGAACGGAAGTGCAGGTAAAGGACGATAAAAATAACAAACAATGCCAGCGGCAAAACGATCGATAGGGTTTCCTGGGCACGCACTTGTTGTTCATAATCCCCGGCGAACGTATAGGATACACCCGACGGCAGACTCCATTCACCGGACTCGAGCTTGGACTGCAAGATTGCCTGGGCGTCTTCCACCACGTCGACTTCGCTGTATCCATCCTGTTTGTCGAAGGTCACATAGCCGACCAGGAAGGTGTCCTCGCTTTTGATCATCTGCGGTCCGCGGCTGTATTCGATGTCCGCAAGCTGGATGAGTGGAATCTGGGCGCCGCCTTGCGTGGGAACGAGGATCCGTTCGAGGGCTTCAATGCTATCACGTAGCTCCCGCTTATATCGTACTCGGACAGGGTACCGCTCCCGTCCTTCAACGGTCATGGTCAGGGGTCTACCTCCGATTCCCACCTCAATGACATCCTGTACTTCGCGTATACTCAGGCCGTAACGGGCGATGGCGTCCCGATCAATATGGATCTCCAAATAGGGCTTGCCAACGATGCGCTCGGCAAAGACCGTGGCCGGTTCGACACCGGGAACTTCCTGTAGGAACTGCTCGATTTCGACTCCGACTGACTCGATGGTATCGAGGTCCGGCCCCTGTACTTTAACGCCCATGGGGGCGCGCATTCCCGTCTGCAACATGACCAGCCGCGTCGCGATGGGTTGGAGTCTTGGAGCCGAGGTGACCCCGGGTAGTTCGCCCGCCTTGACGATCTCATCCCAGATGTCGTCGGGCCGTTGGATGTGGTCGCGCCATTGGCGGTAAGGACGGCCTTGCGGATCGGGGATGAGGTCCCCGTGTTCGTCGCGGACATACTCACTCTCTCGTGTGTTAAATCGGAACCGCTTGCGGTATCCGTCTTCGTCCACGATGTACTCGGGGTAATAATTAATGACCGTTTCGATCATGGAGAGTGGCGCAGGGTCCAGGGGGCTCTCAGCCCGGCCGATCTTGCCCACAACCGATTCGACTTCGGGGATAGCAGCAAAGGCCTGATCCTGAAACTGGAGCACATCAAGGGCCTCACCAATCGAGGCGTGGGGCATGACCGTGGGCATGAAAAGATACGAGCCTTCATCGAGGGGTGGCATAAACTCGCGGCCGAGACCAGGAAAGGCGTGATAGGCCTTAGTCCAGAGCTCCGTCTCGCGAACAAACTGCGGTGCAAACCAGAAGACACGTCCGACGCCCAGCCAGGCCGAGAGTCCTACGATGAGAATCACAGCAGGAACGCTGAGGTAGGTCATTTTATGATCAAGAAACCACCCAAGCAACCGGGGATAGAGTAAAAGGAATACCGAAAAGATCCCGAGCACACCGCCGACCATGACAGCCACAAAGGTGAAATTGATGGCAAAACTCCGGGTAGCTCCCAAGGGTAGCCAGTTCGAGGTAAGCACGATACCCACGACCAATACAGCAATACCATTGGCTATCCAAAGGGAAGGGCGGCGGATAAGGTTGGCTACGGCAGCGGCGGGTTCGCCCCTTTGCGGCAGTACCTCCATGACCGTGTGGTAACCTGCAATAGCAAGGACAATTAGCCCAGCCCACCACCATTGGGTCATCACGAGAATGGCCAGGCCGATGATCGCTGTCGCGACAAAAACGATTATCCGTATCGGCTTTAGACGTACCCGTGTTCCGAGTAGCATGTGGGCCAGTGTTGGCAATACCAATAACGCGAGGAGCACCGATGCGATAAGGGCGAAAGTTTTGGTGAATGCCAGGGGGCGGAAGAGCTTCCCTTCGGGTCCGGTCATGGTGAATACGGGCAGAAAACTCACCACGGTGGTAAGGATCGCCGTGAGCACCGCGCCTCCCACCTCTCTGGCGGCCCGATAGGTAACAAGTAATGGATCATCATCGGGATCGGCTTCACCCAATCGTTTGAGGGTGTTTTCACACAGGATGACTCCCATATCCACCACGGTACCGATCGAAATGGCGATGCCAGACAACGCGACAATATTGGCGTCCACTCCGGCATATTTCATGCCGATGAAGCACATGAGTACCGCCATGGGCAGCACGCCGCTGATAAGCATTGAAATCCGCAAGTGCATTACCATGACGATGACGACAATAATTGTGATTAGAATCTGAAGGGTGATGGCTTCGCGCAATGTGCCCAATGTTTCGTAGATTAATCCCGTTCGATCGTAGAAGGGAATGACGGTCACTTCGCTGATAGTGATGCCATCTGGCCAGTTCTCGCGGGGATTGTTCCGGAGCCAACGGAGCCAGCTATCATGATTAAGTTCGTGCCCATCATAGGCCCGAAAACCGTGTTGATCGGCGAATGCCTCCAGCTCGGTGCGGCTGATGCGGTCTTGATCTGCGAATGCCTTGGCGGGCATGCCCGGAGCAATGTCGGCAATGCGCTCCTTCACATTATGGATAGCCTCAAGGGGATTTGCGCCATGACGCACGACAACCACACCGCCTACGGCTTCTGCCCCCTCTTTGTCGAGCGCTCCGCGGCGCAGTGCCGGTCCCATGGTGACATGGGCGATGTCCTTCAGATAAATGGGCACATGGTCCGTCATTTTGACGACAACCTGGTCGAGGTCCTCAAGGGTCTCGATAAAGCCCAAACCCCGCACCACATACTCAACATTGTTCACATCGATAGTCCGAGCGCCCACGTCGATATTTGAGTCGCGCACAGCGGTAAATACATCGGTCAGTCGTACATCGTGAGCTCGCATAGCATCGGGGTCGACGTCGATCTGATACTCGCGTACAAAGCCGCCAATTGAGGCCACTTCGCTGATGCCCTCCGCTGCTAGTAAGCCAAATCGGACGTACCAGTCCTGGGCGCTGCGCAGTTCATCAGGGTCCCAGCCTCCTGCAGGGTTGCCATCAGGATCGCGTCCCTCAAGGGTGTACCAGAACACTTGGCCCAGCGCGGTGGCATCAGGTCCCAGTGCGGGCATGACCCCTTCGGGCAAGGTGTCCGGCGGCAGGCTATTGAGCTTCTCGATGATCCGGCTCCGAGACCAGTAGAACTCGACCGTTTCATCGAAGATCACATAGATCGACGAAAAGCCAAACATGGACTGGCTGCGGACGGTCTTGATTCCCGGAATACCCATAAGCGCAACGGTCAAGGGATAGGTGATCTGATCCTCGATGTCCTGGGGCGATCGACCCGGCCAGTCGGTAAACACGACCTGTTGATTTTCGCCGATATCGGGGATCGCATCCACGGGCACGGGATCCCGTGGCAGGTTCAGCTCCCAGTCGAAAGGCGCGACCATCAGACCCCATACGATTGTGAGGACAATCGCCAACACCACCAGGAGCCGATTGGTCAGGCAAAACCAGATGACCCGATCCACCAACGACATGGAGGCCCTGTCAGGGGTAGAAGGGCTATCCATGGTCATGTCCCTCATGTCCCGCCGGTGCTGGCGGAGCGTCTAGCTCCACCTCAGCGCCGACTTCATCAGGACCGATCAGCTCCTCTTCGACGGTACCGCATGAGTACATCTCGCTGCCGAAATACGGATTCCGCACTTCCTCGTCGGTCTGGAGCCAATTCGCTCCCTCGAAGTCGAAGGCCATGGGGCAGTGGAGGATGTACACCGGCTCGCCTGGATGAATACCAAAGACGCGGATGAAATCCGTCAGCCCATCAGACCAAGGCTCAAACGCCGTACGGATCTCATCGATATCTGTTCCCGCTTCAACGGCTTCCAATGTCTCGTGCAGGATTCCCCGATGCTCATCCCATTCCTCAGCAGCGTCGCCCTCAAGCTGATCGTCATCCATATCGGCCAGGACATGGTGCGCCCTTTCCGCCGCAGCGACCGCATCGTCGAAAGAGTCGTGGGCCAGGGCATCCTGAACTTCCAAATAAGCATTAAGCAGCTCCCGCACCTCTCTGTGGAAGTCTTCCGGTACATCGGCGTGTAGCGGGTCATCAGGTCGGGGGCTCATCATGCTGGGCCTCCCACGTATCTGCATGGCGCTGTCGATCTTGAAGTTCCCGTGGGTTACGACGCGTTCGCCTTCTTCGAGTCCACTCTCGACGAGATAGAAATCGCCGGCCCGTGGACCCAAGACCACCTCCCGGCCTTCAAACGTTGGACGATCTCTGCCAGGCACAGTGACATAGACAATCGCCCGGCGCCCCGTTATCAGCGGAGCAGAAGCGGGAATGACCAGCGGCGCATCATCCTCTGTTGCCTCAGCAGATACATACCCCAACTCTTCGGCCGGCACGAGCGGCATGCCGCATACATCGCAAGCGCCAGGGCCGTCGCTCACAATTTCCGGATGCATGGGCGAGATCCATTTGCCGGCCAGCTCCGGATCCATAACGCGACCTTCGGTGGCCAATCGCGATCGCACCACACCTCGTACAAACATCCCGGGCTTAAGGCGATCATCGGGATTGGGCACGTTCACTCGGATCTGAACCGTGCGCGTCCGTTCATCGAGTGTGGGATTGATAAACGCAATCTGTCCCTCGAAACGCTCCCCGGGGTGAGCTTCGCTTGTAAACTCGACGGGCTGTCCGTAATGTATCCAGGGCAAGTCGGATTCATAGGCATCCAGTTTTACCCAAACCACGCTCAGATCGGCGATGGTGTAAATCTGGGTACCCGTGTCGACATACATCCCTTCCTGACCTTCTCGCTCGATAACCGTGCCACCAATTGGGGCATAGATGGTGATGTAATCGGATGGATCCGCTGTGGATTCCGCAGCGGCGGTTATCTGAGCGTCGGTCAATCCCCACCGTCTCAGGCGGGCTCGGGCGGCATTGGCGGTAGCTTGGGCGCTCTGCCGTAGTACCTCGGGAGCTCCAGTGGGTATATTTTCCAATGCCCGAACCGCCCGGCGTAGTTCATCCTGAGCCGTAAGCAATTCGGGACTGAACAGGTCCACCATGTGGTCCCCTTGTCGAACGTGGATGCCCGTAAAATCGGCATATAGGCGATCGATGCGGCCGGGAACCCACGCAGTGATGTAGCCCAGGCGGGTCTCGTCATAGTCAACCTTACCCACCATACGGACCTCTGCTTCGACAAAGCGTCGCTCTGCGGGGGCCGTCTGGATGTTCATCAACTCCCGGGCGGCCTCACTTGTCGAAAACTGACGTGGACCGATATCGGGGTCATCATCATCGTTCCCAACAGGGATCAGATCCATGTTGCAGATGGGGCATTGGCCGGGTTCATCCCGACGGACATCGGGGTGCATGGAGCAGGTCCATTCGGTATCAGCTACTTGCTCTTCAGCGGGGGGCGCTTCAGGATCCTCCGTGGGCGTCCGCATGCCACGGATAATATATCCCGCCAGGAATACCACTACCAGCGCCAGAATCAGGTAGGGCCAACGATTTCGTCTTCCGGGCTCGTCAGAAGGAGGTGATGCCGACTTCATATTATAACTCCCGTGTTGTCTTACCAAATTGTTTGACCGAATCAAACTAATGAATCGAAGGAGTATGGCCATGGTTGATATGACCATAGCGTTCCCATCAAATTGGAATCAACACAAGAAGACACAATTCGCCATTCTCGGCGGTGGCGTCGGCATTTCAGGGTTAGTTAGATAAGCGGTGGTTGGCGACTGTCTGGTAGCGGAGGCCGCGATGACCGTTTCGTGGGGCATATAAGGCGTGTTGCTTTGGGATACTATTATTGTCTGATCGCGTCGAAGGAATCCTTGGTCCGTGAATCCAAATTGAGAACAACGAATGGGCACACAAGTCGCCCCGGAATGAGAGGGGCCAGTTTTCTCGAATCCTGTTTCCGAATCACCACTGGTAGTGATCGCTGCACAGCAACTCTCCGCTGTATCTGGTATTGATTGCACCCCATGACTGCAATGAGCACATACGTCAGAGCATAAACAGTATTCGCTATTGGAAAGCGTCATTACGGCAATAAATGAAGCGATGGAAATAATGGCCACTTTTTGCGCCATGAGCATAAGTATCTCCCTTTGACTTCGCCATTAGGGTAACGACGAAAGGTGGACATCATATTCCATGCTTTGCCCAGGTGAATCCGAAGAGGTTATCTACTAGGGCAGGAAGGGCTATGTGGCGTATCGCGGCGGCTCTTCTACGGCTCGCGGGGCAGTGCAGAGGATTCGCGAACAACCAGGGTATATGGTATCGTTTCGACGATAGGCGGATGCTCGGGATTTTCGATCCGTCGAAGTACAATATCAAGTGCGCGTTCGGCGCGGTATACGTGGTCAAGTTCGACGCAGGTGATGCTTGGAACAATGAATGAACACCAATATTCCTGATCGATTGCAACTACGGATACGTCCTTGGGGATAGCCAGACCCATCTCCTGTAACGAAAACGGAGCTCGATGAGACAGAACCTGGTGGAGACATGATGAAACGATTCTGGAATCTGTTTGGACCCGATTATCGGGACAACTGCCTGGCTTGGGAGCGTTCGCCTCACAACCCGGTCATTCCGGCAACGGGCGACTCCTGGAAAAGCCATTGGACCGCCAATCCCGATACGCTCGAGTTTGGCGGTAGGGTATTGCTGTATTACCGTGGCAACGGCATCATGCCGGACACCGATGGATATCGTCACGACCGCATCGCCGTCGCCGAGTTACTTGATGTTACGACGGATAACATCGAGTTCGAGGATTTGGCAGACGGCCAACCGGTTATTGATGTGGGTGAGCCGGGTATGTTTGATTATATTCATGTCCTCGATCCGTCGGCCGTCCATTTCCAGGATACAATCTTCCTATACTACACGGCGGCAGGCGAAGGACCGGTTAGTGTTGGGCTTGCGGTAAGCTCCGATGGGATCGAATTCGAAAAAGTTGGACGAATTGTGACCGGCAGGGCGCCCAGCGCAGTTGTGCTGGAAGACGGGATAGCTTTGCTCTACCAGGTTCCCGACGCCGAAGGACGCCAGGAATTTTTCATGGGTTTTGCGTCCGATGGGATCAACTTCGAGCTAATGCATGATGAGCCGGTATTCGCCCCTACCGAGGCCGAACAGGGATGGGATAGCTTTGATATCAGCACGGGGCGTTTGTATCCCTATGAAGACGGTTTCATGATGATCTACGGAGGGAGTTCGTCCCTTATCGACCAACCCGACTACTTTGGCCTTGCCCGTTCGTCGGATCTAATCGAATGGGAACGTCATCCGGGCAATCCAATATTCGGTTGTGGGCCCAAAGGGTCTGAGGACGGCGGCGCCATTTGGTTCCCCGCTCTAATCGAAACCGAAACCCATTTTGTCCTGCTCTATGAGGGTAGCCGAGGCGATTACCGAGGCGACTTGTCATCGCAGATCTGCATGTCGTCTGTAAATAAAACGTTTCGTGCTCCTGATATAGTTGGGAGTTCCTCCAGATCCTTCAGGAGATAAAACGGCATACCTGATTTCTGCCGTGCGTCTCTTGGCTGTCCCAGGCTATGAGAGGACCTACGGTGTTGATACCCGAAACAGGCGTGTTTGGCCCCGGTTGAACGGGCACTTTATGCGTTCGCCTTGGCCTTGCCAACCGCTGAACAGGTCCTCAATGGATACGGCTTCAGGCCATTGAAGCTCGATGTCTCGTTCGTCGTCGAAGACCGAGGTAATCGCAACCAGATCGCCTGAGGCATGTACCGAACAGGGAGCCGGCGCATAGCAATGGACCCCTGCCTGGATAAGCAGGTCGCGGAGCCATTCCTCGCTTGCATATGGTGGAACGCCACACCAGATTAACCGACCGTCGTTGGCTAGAGATCGTTCTCCGCCGGCGACAGTCTTGTCTTCGTAAAAAAGGAACCCGTCATCATCGAGCCATGCACGGGGTTGTATCTTTTCGGGATTACGACTGTGGCCCTGCATCACAACATTCATAGGGCACAGCACTACTCCTCCTTCGAGCATGGCCCGGCCTGAATGCTTGTCCGTTTCAACGCGGACAGGCATTTCAAGCAGCTCAGCGGGTCCGGAGTGGTCCCACTCGCCCGTGGTTGCATCGATGAGTCCGGGCGTTCCGACGATCAAAAACGTGCGGCCCCCTGCTTCGATCTGCGCTCGTAGTTTTTCCAAATCCTCGTCTCGGGCTGCAGCGGAGTTCACAACCGCCACAAAGCGTATCCGGTCGGGAAGACGGTCGATATCGGACAAGAGCCACACGCCCAGCGGCGCGCCGGTTCGGCCCAATGCGCCCAAGAGCAGTTGGACCGGATAATGAGTCTGTGCATCGGGAGTGAGCCACGAAAAGGTATGGTCATCTACAACAAAGGCGATCTCCTCGGCCGGGCTGCGGTCCATGGCGAGCGTATCTTGCACGATACGAGTCTGTCTCTCATACTCGGCCATTAACGGTCCATCGTTGTGCCATTTGGGGGTTAGACTAAACCATACCCGCGAGTTTCCGCGAACGGCTTCCGATGCCAACCAGCGGCGATGCATCTCGATGGCGGCTCCACGGGGATCTTCAGGATCATATTCCGTGTACCAATGGTCATGATGGAGCCATGTGAATATGTCATTGTCATTAACATATTGCTTGCCATGGGCAAGCAAGCTTTCTACGGCGGTTGGTTGTCCGGCATAGCCCACTTCCGTCAGATGGCGGAAGGCAAACAACGGCACGCCGCTCAAATAGTCGATGTCTTCGCTTTCAAGGATGGGCCGAAGTCCGAAATGACCCGATGTGCTTTGTCGTGCTTCGCCGGTTAGCAGAACCACATATCCATAGTAGGCGCTAACCAGGCTGCGGCGATCGGTTTCGTCCTTTACCGTCGCGGCAAAATGCATTAAGGTTTCGGCCGTGGTCTCGTTGAGAAATCGATTATAGGCTGCGGCCCAACGTCCCTCGTGGCTATCGGGAAACAGGTCATGTCCGGCGTGTACGCGCAGCTCGGGATCTGGGATCTCCTCGTAGGGAAGCCCCTGTTCGGCGCACCATTCGCGGAATGCCCGTTGGTTAACGGGGCTATAGTCGGAAAGAAGCTCAATGGGCGTAACGATATTGTTCAAGCTGGCAAAAGAAAACCATTCCTCTGTGATTCCACCGCCTATATTGAAGCCGATTACTTGGCTTGCCCAGGGTCTGGAGGCACAGTACTGAATCAGCTTACGCAACTGCTCTGCTTGTTTTTCGCGCCATGCCCCGCATGTGAGAGAGGCAACCCGGCCGCCATGTTGATCCCACACTACCTCGCGTCCATCCATGGTACGAACACGCACCCTGCTATCAGAATGGTCATCAAACCATAACGGCGGCAAGCTAAGAGCGAGTCGGAAAATAAGCTTGGCATCCGGATTGGCCTGCAAAACGGTACTGACATACTGCTCCACTTCGCCATAGTCGTACTCATCTCCACCCAGCCATGTTGGAGCGGTCACGTTATGCACATGCCTACCCGGTGCAGTGACAACATGGAACAGGTTAGCTCCGTGTGCGGCGAACTTGGAGAAAACACCTGGAGATATGTTGTGGTACGTGGCATACCCTTGCCAGATAAACGGTTCATCGTTGACGAAAAAGGCGGGTCGTCCGCTGTGGATTCTGCGCTCAACTTTAGGTAGGCCCGGTTGATGGGCATTGACCACCTGGGTACGCCCTTCGGTTCCTGGGGCGCGTAATCTGTCGACCACCACGCCAATGGTTACATCATTTGGTGAGAGGTACCAGGGAACCTCACGCTCAAGGGTAAGCTGCTGAGCTTCGTCCAACTTTTGTTTCTCCTCATCAGACAA
>PWNM01000493.1 GCA_003557825.1 Candidatus Hydrogenedentota bacterium
CCCGCAAACAGGAATCCGACCATCAATATATTGGCAAATACGCTGTTCCGCGCAAGGGCCGCGATTACCTTTTTCATTCAGGAAGTTCCTCGTAGGTGGCAACCACCCGCGGCTCGGTGAGGGTAACCCGAAGCTGCGCGTTTTCCAGGGGGTTGACCAGACGCGTCGTGACGACATGGTCGCCGGGGTTAAGCCCCTCGGCTATAACCGCCTCGCCGTCTCGTTCGTATGCCATGACAACCGGGACGGTCTGCAGGCGGTTTTCATTGGCAGTATAGACCGTGCTCTGGAAACTGACAGCGCTTCGAGGAACCCGATAGACGGAATCCAGCGTACGGCCGGGTATTTCTACTTCACAGAACATACCCTCGACAAGGGGCAATACATGCCCAGCCGCGGAAACCGCATTCTCGCCGGGAACCTGTACCGCCACCGTAAGGGTCCGGGTACCTTCATCAAACTGCTCGACTCGAGCCACCTGACCATACCAGAAATGGCTGTCGTCCTCGGTCCAGCGGATGCGTACTTCCACCGGTTCGAGCCCCGTAAACCAGGCCTTACCATCATTGATACGTTGATTGTTGAACTGCAACCATCGACGGGCGTCACCACTGTTGAGCGGTACAGATAACTCCAGCACTGAATCATCCGACAAGCTCAAGACCTTGGAACCGGCAGAAACATACTGACCGGTACGGATGCTCCGCGTACGGATCCGCGCATCGAACGGAGCTTTCACCTCGGTTCGATCGAGATCAATCTCTTGACGCGTTTGCCGGGCCTGAGCAGCTTCGAGATTCCGCTGAGCCTCTTCGATCTGTACCGGATAAAGCCGTAGATCCATTTCGAGGCGGTCCAATTCGTCCTGCGCCGCATTATAGGCCCGTTCGGCCTGCTCGACGCCCGAGCGCGTCCCTACTTCATCGGTTTCGAAGAGCTCTCGAAGCCGCTCGAATTCCTGGCGGGCCAAATCGCGGTTTCGCTCTCGAATCTGCAGCCGGGCCCGGTCGGTTTCGTACTGGATACGCAATCGACCTATGCTTGCCCTTAATTGTTCGGCGGTAGACCGCAGATCGGCAACCTGGGCCTCGTACGAACGGGGATCGATCCGGAATAGCGTTTCCCCAGCCGGTACGACCTTCCCTACCTCCAGATTGGGATGAGTTTCAACAACTCGTCCGCCAACCTCCGGCGCCAGTTCGACGGTCGTCACCGGTCGCACGGTCCCATATCCCCGAATGAGCGTTTGAACCGCCTCGGGTTCGACTTCGATTGCTTCCACCGGCATGGCCGTTTCCCGCGGTTCTGCTTGCGCCGGCTCCTGCCTAAACAAGGGAAGCATGAAAAACGTACCAATTCCGAGGAACAGAATTACAACACAGCTCACCGCGATGGCTATCGCCCGAGCGACTGACCGGGTTTCCATATGGTAGCCCCTATTGTGTTACGCTTGGCGCCGGAGCAGGAGTGCTCATTTCGGCATCGAGGATCTCGCGAATGCGACCTGTTACGGCGCACCATTGTTCGGCCCATTCCGGACCCATCTCGTTCAGCAGTTCGACAAAGGAAACCAATACGGCATCTTCCACCTGCGCCATGGCCTCTTGACCTTTCGGCATTACTTGGACCAAAACTTCCCGCCGATCCTCGCGGCTATGTTCTCGGGAAAGCAATCCCATTTCCACCAGTCGGTCGACCATAGTGGAGGCAGAAGGCGACGAAACCTGCAAAATACTGGCCAAGGATTTGATGGTCACTTGCCCTTTGGTCCGAATCACGCACAGGGCGTTCAACTGCGACATGGTCAACTCAACAATTTTACCGCGCTCATCGGTAAAGGAAGGCGCACTTTGCTTCGGCATCAGACGCTGCCTCAAGAGGTGCATGGTTTCAAACAGAAACCGGGCTTGTTCATACTGCTTGTCTGCCAATTTCTTAAATCTCCAATGGTTAGGGCCTGGATTCGTTAGAAACCCTAATCATAACACATACCCCACTCCCATCATTCCCCTGCATCGTCTCCGTTAAAACCCGACCTACGAGAATGGTTCCATCGTTATCGATTGAATCGAAACCCGTCGTGTTTTCTGGGATTTGGCGCGCATCGGGAGCAATCGGTTTGCCGGTTTTCCTTGATGAAATGTATGCGTTCGGTTAGACTGCAACACAATTCGAAGGGAGCAGGAAAGCAAGGTGTGACAATGACCATCGATTCCAAGAGACAAAATGTCCTTTATCAACGCAGTATTCCCCTACGCCACACAGTCGACGTCCTTGTGGTGGGAGGCGGGCCGGCGGGCATCGCGGCGGCGGTGGCGGCCGCGCGGCAAGGTTGTTCCGTTCATCTGGTGGAGGAGCAGAACTGCCTGGGCGGGATGGGTACGGCGGGGTTGGTTCCGGCTTTCATGCAGTTCACGGACGGCGTGAACTTCCTCGCGGGCGGACTGGGCCAGGAGATCCTCGACCGATTGCGGGCGGCGGACGGTACGGTTCCACCCGATGGCATGGGCATCCGCGCAGAAACGTTCAAGCGCGTATATGATGACTTGCTCCGTGAGGCCGGCGTAGCCTTTACCTTTTACACGAAGGTTATCGATGTGATGATGGACGGGCCCCGGGTTCGTGAGGCAATCTGCGCCGGACAGTCCTCGCTCTTTGCCATCCGAGCCCATGTCGTCATCGACGGTACGGGCGACGGCTCGGTAGCCGTCGCAGCAGGCGCACCCTTCGAAAAGGGCGACGATTTGGGCCATATGATGCCCGGTACGATGTGTAGCCTTTGGGCAGGCATTGACTGGGACACGGTAAAGGCCTCGGGGTTGGGCGCGGGCAACAGCCGCATCGAGGAGGCCATACAAGACGGCGTGTTTACCCTCGAGGACCGTCACCTGCCGGGTATGTGGTCCGTGGGGCGCACCGTGGGCGGCGGCAATATCGGTCATACCTTCGATGTGGATGGCACGGACGAGGAATCACTCACCGAGGCTTGTGTGTGGGGCCGCAAATCGATGCTCGAATACGAACGGTATTACAAGGAGTACTTGAAAGGCTTCGAGCGAATGGAACTCGTGGCCACGGGGTCGTTGCTGGGCATTCGCGAGACCCGTCGCATCCTGGGCGACTATGTGCTCAATTTGGAGGATTTCCGACCCGATTCCACCTTCGAAGACGAGATCGGGCGGTATTCCTATCCCATCGACATCCACATCGCGCGACCCGACAAAGAAAGCTACGAGTCGTTCCGCAAGGAGTTCGCCGCCATGCGCCTGGGTCATGGCGAAAACTATGGCATCCCCTATCGGATTCTAACGCCTCGCGGGCTGGATAACCTGCTCGTAGCCGGTCGCTGCGTCAGTACAGACCGCTCGATGCAGGCCTCCATCCGAGTCATGCCGGCGTGTTACATCACTGGCCAGGCGGCCGGCGTAGCCGCAGCATTAAGCGTGGCCAGCGGCGTCTCAACTCGGGACATCGATATCGCAACCCTTCAGACCCGTTTGCGTTCCATGGGAGCCTATCTCCCCTAATGCCTGCAGTGATGAATACGGCGTTGTCGTTCGTCGTCTGCTTTGATGATTGGACAACGAAAGGACACGACCCATGCAACACACCCTTTGTTGCGCCATAGTGGGGGCGCTCATGGCAATCGCAATGCCCGCCATATCAGAAGCCGATACGCTCGAATCGATCGAGACCCAGTTAACCGAGCGGTGGAGCCGCATTTCGGGGTTCTCCGCCACGATGCATGTGGAAGTGGACATGACCCGATCGAGGATTCGTGTCCGATCCGATATGAGCGGTCCCCTATTGGTCCAACGCACCGAAAACGGCGTCACCCGACATCGGAGCGAGCTAGCGGGTCGCACTAAGGCCGGGCCTCTTGGCTTGCTTCGGGCCGATGCCGAAGTACTGACCGTATCTACGGGGGATGTGACCTTTACCGAACAGCGGGTCCGCGACGAGATCAAGGTCACCCGAAGTAAACGGCCCGATCCCACGGCGCCGGGCGGTGGCGACCGGATATCATCCATGAAGGATCGCTATACGTTGCGCGCCTTGCCCCGCGAACGCATTGGCGGACGCGAGGCGCTTGTGATCGAAGCCCGGTCGCGAAATCCCAAAGACGAACCTGTTGACCGGATACGCATGTTTTTCGATGCAGACACGGGAATTCAACTCCGCATTACGATGTTTGACGACCGAGGACGAGAGATTACTAAGGTAAGCTTTAGGGACATACGTATCAATCCAATAATTGAGGACGATGCCTTCGAATACGCGCCACCGGAGGGCGTCCCCATCACCGAGAAGGAAGCTGAATAGCCGCCATGTCTGCGAGACGATATGCAGTTCGTTAAGATCGCCAAGCGTAATGAATTCGAGGGTAAGCGGTTTAAACGG
>PWNM01000607.1 GCA_003557825.1 Candidatus Hydrogenedentota bacterium
CTATTGGTACAAGGCCGATACCGGTGAAAAACAGGAGCCCTGGGAATTGGAGGTTGGCGATTCCTTCTCGGTTTCGTCCCCCGAAGGAAGCGACTGGGTGCTTCATCTGAAAGCCCAGTCATAATAAGCACATCGTAACGAGCAATGCTCCCGTCCTAATGCGTGGGCGGGAGCATTGGTCCCAGTGCAGCCAATCGTCGAATCCATTACGGGGCATTGGAAGGAGGGCGCTAAGCATGCTCGAGCAAAGGTATCGGTTTTCCCGTCGACAGTTCATCAAGGCGTCGCTACTGGGATCGGCGTTTATGGGCGTGGAGGCCAAATCAACGGATGTCTCCGCCCGGCCCAACGAAATTGCCGCGGCTGATGGGGTGCTAACCAACACATCCGTGGATGATCTGGCTTTTCCTGGTGCTGAGGGATTTGGCGCACGGACGCCCGGGGGCCGGGGCGGAGCGGTACTCTTCGTCACCACCCTCGATGATTACCACCCCGATCGTGATGAGCCCATACCCGGTAGCCTACGAGCGGCCGTGGATACGAAGGGACCCAGAATTGTTGTTTTTCGCGTGTCCGGCAACATCGAGCTCAAGCACACCCTGACCGTCGCCGAACCCTTTCTCACCATGACCGGTCACGATGCCCCTCAGGGCGGCGTCTGTATCAAGAACTACGATGTTTCCGTGCGAACCCATGATGTTGTCATTCGATATATGCGTTTTCGTCCGGGCGACGAAATGGGCCCGCGGTATAGGGAACGCGGTGAGGACTTCAAGGTATGCGGGCTGTCCATGAATAGAGGGGCCAGGAACGTCATCGTCGATCATTGCTCGGCGAGCTGGTCCACCGATGAGGTGTTGTCGGTTAGCGGCGAAGGCATCACGAACGTCACCGTGCAGTGGTGTATCATTTCCGAGAGCCTCAATGATAGCTACCGTCTTAAAGGCGAACACGGGTACGGCTCCATCATTCGAACCAACGGAAACGTGACCTATCATCATAATTTGTATGTTAATCACAAGAGCCGAACCCCAAGACCGGGCACGTATGGAGAGGGGAGCATTCTGCTGGATTTCCGAAACAACGTGATTCACAACGCCGTGTGGGGGGGATACTCGGCCCGCGATCCCGTCCAGATGAACTATGTTGGGAACTATATCAAGCGGGGGCCGAACAGCCTGTGGGATTGTGGCTTTCTGATCGGCGGTGAGACCACGTTCATCTTTCACGAGGACAACCTGATGGTCAAACGGGATGACACACCCCACGAAGTTCCACGCGATGCGCCCCAGCAGTGTGCGACTCTTCTCGGACCTCTCGATGAAATCGAACTCGGAGAACGTCGGAGTGTCTTTGCCAATGTTCGAGACGGCAACATGCGATCCCGACCGTTTCCGACTCCGCCGGTCGATACCGACTCCCCGACCGTGGCCTATCAGCGGGTATTGGCTGGCGCAGGCGCTACGCTTCCGGTTCGTGACGCCGTAGATCGCCGAGTTGTCGACGAAGTTAGGATGGGTGAAGGGCAGATCATCGATTCTCAGAGCGAGGTGGACGGTTGGCCGGATCTGGCCGCCATGGAGGTCCCGGAGCCAGCAGATGAAGGCGATGAGAGCGAATAGGGGAGTTACTGCGGTTCCAAAAGGGTCCGCGACCCGAATCCTACGAAGGTTCTCTGCCCAATTATTCGCATTGCGAAACGGGTCTTTGGGGGAGCGTGCCCGGAAACAGGTTTTGACAGATTGCTCTGCCGCTTGGTATGATAATGGGCGTGTCTCAGATGAACAAACCGGCTAAGCGCCGTTGCTTTAACACTGCGCCCGATAGCCAAATTTACCGCCGCAAGGCACGCGGTGATGCAGAGGGGAGGTTGATGTCGTTTGACGAAGGTTCGCGTAAAGAGCGATGAGCCCTTCGAAAAAGCGCTGCGGCGCTTTAAGAAAAAGTGCAATAAGGAGGGGCTCATGCAGCGCCTCAAAGAAATGAAACACTATGAGAAGCCGAGCGAGAAACGCCGGCGGCGGCTTGCAAAGGCCATCGCGAGGAACCAATCGTTGCACATCAACGAGTGATCTCCGAAGTGCGTGTTTAACGTAACAGACGGCAGGGCTGAAGCATCGGTCCTGCCGTTTTTTTCAGGCCCGTATGGCCTGGGGATACGAAAACCGGGACGGGCGGCGCGTCCGTGCTGCAGGGAGGGCAGGTATGAGTATCGTACTGGGAATCGACATTGGAACGAGCGGAACCAAGGCCGTGGCCGTGGATGCAGCGGGGACCGTTGTGGCCTCGGCGCTTATCGAATATCCGCTTCTGACGCCCCGGCCCGATTGGGCGGAACAGGATCCGGCCGACTGGCGAAGGGCGGCCTTCGAGGCGCTCAGCAAATTGGCCTCCGACCTCGGCGAACGGGTCCGCGACGTGAAAGGTCTCGGCCTGACCGGACAGATGCACGGGTCGGTCTTTTTGGACGCCGACGGCAACATACTCCGCAATGCCATTTTATGGTGCGACCAGCGGACCGCGCCGCAATGCGTGGCCATCACCGAAAAGGTGGGCGAGGCTGAGCTGATCGAGATGACCTGCAATCCTGCCTTGACGGGATTCACCGCGCCGAAGATTCTTTGGTTGCGGGACCATGAACCGGATGTATACGAGAAGGTCCGCAAGATCCTCCTGCCCAAAGACTACATCCGCTATGTGCTGACCGGGGAATTCGCCACCGATGTGGCCGATGCTTCGGGTACGCTATTGTTTGATGTCAAGAACCGGCGATGGCACAACGAACTCATGGGCCTGCTCGAGATCGATACGGATTTCATGCCGCAAGCCTTTGAGGGTACCGATATTACCGGACGGTTAACGGACGCCGTGGCGGAAAAGACGGGACTGCCCAAGGGGTTGCCGGTCATCGCCGGCGGTGGCGATCAGGCCGCAGGAGGGGTCGGATGCGGCGTGGTCAAACCGGGGGTGATCTCATCGACCATGGGCACAAGCGGCGTCGTATTTGCCTTTTCCGACGATATCCGACGTGACAAAGAAGGCCGGCTTCACACCTTCTGCCATTCCGTTCCGAACAAGTGGCATGTCATGGGCGTGGTGCTGAGCGCAGGCGGCTCATTGCGATGGTTCCGCGACGCCCTGTGCCAAAACGAAAAGGCTGTGGCCGAGCAGACCGGTCGCGATCCCTACGAGTACATCACCGGCGCCGCGGAGACGGTTCCCATCGGCTCGGAGGGGCTGCTGTTTTTGCCCTACATGACCGGTGAGCGAACGCCCCATAAAGACCCCTATGCCAAAGGCGCGTTTCTCGGGTTATCCTTGCGCCATACCAAGGCGCATATGGCCCGCTCGGTTCTCGAGGGAGTTGCCTTTGCCATGCGGGATTCCTTCGAAATCCTTCGTGAAATGGGCGTACCCATCGAACAAGTCCGAGCGGCGGGCGGCGGGGCGAAGAGCGCCTTCTGGAGGCAAGTCCAGGCCGATACGAATAATGCCCCGCTGGTGACTATAAACGTGGATGAAGGACCGGCCTATGGTGCAGCCTTGTTGGCCACGGTAGAAGCGGGTATGCATGCCTCGGTCGAGGAAGCCTGTGATGCAACCATCCGGGTGGTAGATACCTGCAAACCGAACATGACCCATGCCGCTCAGTATGATGCCTGGTTCCGCGAATACCAGCAGGCCTACCACGCGCTTGCTCCAGGATTCCGCCGTGCAGCCGAACTCCTTTGAAGGAACCGTTGAAGAGGAATTCGAGCGGGTCCGTCTTGATGTGTATCTGACCGAACAGATCGAAGATGCGTCCCGCTCGTTCATCAAGAAGCTGATTAAGGACAAACGGGTGCGGGTGAACGGCGATGTCTGCACGCGGCCCGGGCGTAGCATGACGGCGGGAGACCACGTAGCGACCGAGATTCCACCGGCTCCCGCTCCCGATATGACACCCGAATCCATCCCCCTCGATATTTTGTATGAAGATGCTGAGTTGGTGGTGGTGAACAAACCGTCCGGGCTTGTGGTCCATCCCGCGCCGGGACATTACAGCGGGACGTTGGTCAACGCCTTGCTCCATCATTGCCCCGACATGGGCCAAGTCGGTCTCGACCCCGAGCGGCCAGGTATTGTGCACCGATTAGACCGGGATACTTCGGGGGTCATGGTCGTGGCCAAGTCGTCGCGGGCCTTTGCTCACCTGGCCCAACAAGCCCGGGACCATGCCTTCGATCGGCGCTATCTGGCCCTGGTAAAAGGAGACTTTTCAGAAAACAGCGGGCGTATCGAGGCGGCGGTAGGCCGGAGCACAGTGGACCGCAAACGAATGGCCGTAACCGGGGTCCATGGCCGCGATGCGGTGACGCGGTTCGAGGTTCTCGAACGGTTCGGCATAGCCTCGCTTATA
>PWNM01000206.1 GCA_003557825.1 Candidatus Hydrogenedentota bacterium
CTCTTCACCGACGACGACCCCTACTATAGTTTTTACGGTCCGCCCAAACGGGCCATCCCGTTGTACTCGGAAAACGCCGCCGAGTCCTTTCGATGTTTTGCCGGCGAACAGGGTCATGCCTTTGAGCGGCTACCGGCAGACCGTAACGAATTCCTCGATGATGACGATGCCGTGTCGCTACCCGATTGGGTGGCTTTTGTACCGTTGGACGACGATGCCCACTGGGGGGTGTGGGAAGCATGGGTGTTTGATACATGGACCCGGTTCGTCGAGAATCTCCACCGGGAAATCGGCTTGGCTCAGGCAGGAAATCCGGATTACTACGGGGCCATCTACTTCCAGCTTCCCGGCTGGTATTCGTTGCATGGGGCGGCCGACGAACCCATCACCTACTCGTATTACGACGAAGACGGCGCGGTACGGACCCAAACCGTCATCCCGCGAGACCAGCCGGAATTCGACCGCCTCAATGCCGTTACCAGCGGCACGGACATGGCCAAGCTTATGGCTTCGCCTTGGTTCGCCGGGGCCGTACACGAAACCACCCGCTCGATTCCCATCAATCCCAGGCCAGGCAGCACCCCGGAATCCCACGACGCCTACGTCATGCAGCACGATCGTTTCTGGCGCTATTTTATGATGCAAGGGGCCCTATTGCGGCGGGTCTGCCGCGAACACGGGAAGCTGTTCGGCGCCTTCGCCCGCTCGCAGTATTTCGCCGATGGAGCGCCCCTTTCACCCGAAGCATTTGAACAAAACTACCGCCGGACCATTGGTCTGCTTGATCCGGACCTCATCGCCACCATTGGCCCGTGGTTTTTCGATGCCGACGAGCTTCCGGATGACGCTCGACCGTTCATGGGGGACATTGCCCAATCGGGATTGCACGACGCCTGGCGAAAGGTACGCCCGGCCCCGCGCGAATGATCTCCTTCAGCCGTTCTCGACGGGATTGCCGTGGGGATTGTGCCCGCGGCAATGCCACAGCTTGTGTCCCGGATTCCTTTCGGGAATAAAGCGCATATGCTGGGAAAAATACCGCATGGTATACCCGCAGCGCCGTCGTGGGCTCGTGTTGGCCTCGGCGCCATGGAGGATCCGGGAATCATGCAGCGAGCATTGGTTGGGGTCGAGTTCGAAGTATACTGCCTCGGACTCATCGATCTGGGCCTCGGTTGGGAACAGATTCGAATCGCTATCGACATCGGCATACTGGGCGCCCGCGCCCAAATGGGAGCCCGGGATCACTTTCATGCATCCGTTTTCCCGATCCGAGCGGTCAATGGCCAGCCAAACGGTGACAATGCCCAGGTCGAACCGGTCAAAGCGGCCCTCCCAATAGGCGGAATCTTCGTGCCAGGGGGTGCGGCGCCCCGTTCCTGCTTCTTTGGCGATGAAATGGCTCGACCACAGGCCGAAATCGGGCCCCAGCAACGGCTCGACCAGGTCCAGCACATCGTCATCCAATAGGAATTCGAGCAGCCGGGGTTCGCGAAAGTGGGGCGTGTCGAGGCTGTCGATTCGAATATCGGGATTGGCCGCGACGATTTCCTCGAACAGGTTCGTTAAACGCTGAAACGTATCGGGTTTCAACACAGGTTCCTTAAAGAGGTAATACCCTTGATCACGGTAGAACTGAACGGCATCATTGGTCAGGCGTGGCGTACCCATTTTAGTCTCTCCAGCGGATGTTGGCCCTTTACTTCCCATAAACGTCATATTGGACTCCTGTAACACCGGCAAATGGAGCTTCATGCCCGTGAGGGTTTGATGCAAATGCATCCGGGCGGCATACTAGGCCCACCACGGTATACCATCAACGAGGCGATTGACTATGAGCAAACCCACCGATGTTCGTCTTCATGGGGCAACGCTGTTTTTTTTACCGGTCCAGACCCGGGTTCCGCTGAAGTTCGGGACGGAGACCCTCACGTCGGTCACATGCGCTCGGGTGCGTATGAGCGTGATGGATCGTCGAGGCCGGTCGGCGGAAGGCTGGGGCGAAACCCCGCTGAGCGTGCAATGGGTCTGGCCCAGTACCTTAACTTACGAAGAACGGCACGATGGCCTCAAAGCGTTTTGTGAGGTTTTGACCACCGCCTGGGGCCGATTCGAGGCCGAAGGCCATCCCATTGAGATAGGCCATCGGTTTCTCGAATCCGAACTCCCCCGGCTGCTCGATGGGTTCAACGCCCAGCGGGCCGATCGTGAGCCCATGCCCTGGTTGGCCGCCTTGGTATGTTGCTCGGCCTTCGACATCGCGTTACATGACGCCTACGGCATGGCGCACGAATGCCCGATTTACGATACATACAACGCCGACTTCATGAACGCCGACCTGTCGGCCTACCTATCGCCGGCTTCCCGACCCGGGGGCGAACCGGGCACGGTGCGTTCCTTTTCGGGACGTTATCCCGCAGACTACCTGACGTCTCGGGCCGATGTGCTTCCCGCCTGGCACCTGGTGGGCGGCATGGATGCCCTTGGGATCGAGGCGGAACTCCCCGCCAATCCGGGTGACGGTCATCCGATAACGCTCGTCGATTGGATTCAGCGGGACGGGCTAAAATGCCTCAAGGTGAAGCTTCGGGGCAATGACCCCGCTTGGGATACGGACCGCATCGAGCAGGTCGGGCGTATCGCTTTTGAACAGAACTGCCATTGGCTCAGCGCCGACTTCAATTGTACCGTCCACGATCCGGACTATGTGAACGCCATCCTCGACGGACTCATGCACACCCAGCCGCGTATTTACGGCATGATTCTTTATGTCGAGCAACCCTTTCCGTACGATCTCGAAACCAATCGGATCGATGTCCATAGCGTGTCGGCCCGGAAACCCTTGTTTATGGACGAAAGCGCCCACGACTGGCGGTTGGTCCGACTGGGCCGCGAGTTGGGATGGACGGGCGTGGCCCTCAAAACGTGCAAAACCCAGACCGGCGCGTTGCTGACCTTGTGCTGGGCGCGGGCCCATGGCATGACCCTCATGGTGCAGGATCTCACCAATCCCATGCTGGCGCAAATCCCCCATCTGCTCCTGGCGGCCTATGGCGGTACGATCATGGGCGTTGAAACCAATGGGATGCAGTTTTACCCCGAGGCGTCCGATCCCGAGGCGGTCGTTCATCCGGGGATCTACCGGCGACGTGATGGCAAGGTAGACCTAACTACCATCAGCGGACCCGGGTTCGGTTATCAACTCGATGCTATTGATCGGACCTTGCCCGAACCGACGGCGTCGGCGGGACGCGGATAGGGGAAAAATCGGACCCGAGTTCGGTGTCAAATAATTGACACAACGAACGCAAACTCCTATACTTATTGCGCTTAACCAATGGAGTTAGCCCTGCGCGGGGGCATTCTCGGGTCTAGCTGGGTATATCATGGGTTCGTTCCCTCTAGGGTGACTATATGAAAACACTAACCAACCACCCCATCAATTGGACCGGGCAACAACGGGTTCCACATAGACTAACCTGTTTGCTTTGCGCGACTTACGTATCCAATCCCAGCGCTTCCCGATGACCCTCGAAGGGGCATTTATGACCCGCTAGCCGGGTGGAGGAAGCATATGCCACTAGATCCACTGGTCTTCCTGTGGATTGGTGTGGGTATCGCGTTGGGTATCGCCGGAGCCATTATCGGCGGTCGGATATTCGGACGAAAACTGGTAGGCCAAGCTAAGCGCCAGGCCGATCAGCTGATTTCCGATGCAGAACGCGACGCTTATGCCAAGCTCAAGGAAGCCGACACCGAAATCAAGGAAAAGCGGATTGAACTCCGCGAAGAAGTCGAAAGCGAAGCCAAAGAACAACGAAAAGAACTGGTAGCCCTCGAAAAACGGATTATTTCCAAAGAAGAAAGCCTCGACAAACGGGCCGAGGTCATCGAAACCAAGTCCAACGATCTGTCGCGCAAGGAAAAGGAGCTTAGCCAGTACGAAGCCAAGATTGAGGGGCGCAAGTCCCAGCTTGACCAGCTCATACAAGAGCAAAGCGCACGGCTTGAAAACATTGCCGGCATGAGCGCCGACGAAGCCCGCAAAGAGCTGTTCTCCCTCCTTGAAAGCGAAGTCCGCCGCGACAGCGCCGTACGACTCAAACGGGTCGAAGACGAGCTCAACGAGAACGCCGAAAAGAAGGCTCGCTGGATCATCACGCAGGCCATTCAACGGTGCGCCGCCGATCACGTCGCCGAATCGGTCGTATCGGTGGTTGCCTTGCCCAATGACGAGATGAAAGGCCGCATCATTGGCCGCGAAGGCCGGAACATTCGGGCCATCGAAAGCGCCACGGGGATTAACGTCATCATCGACGACACGCCCGAGGCGGTCATCCTCTCCGGGTTCGACCCCATCCGCCGTGAAATTGCCCGCATCACCCTCGA
>PWNM01000596.1 GCA_003557825.1 Candidatus Hydrogenedentota bacterium
ATCGACGTGGCGAGCGCCGAAGCCGGAGCCATCCAGGGGGAGAACGAATCCAAAGCGCGGATCGCCGGAGCCAATGCCGACCTGCATGTCCGCGAGGCCGAAGCCTATCAACTCGGCGAAACCCGACGGCGTGAGGCCGAGGCGGCCGTTCTCGAGGCCCAAAACCGGGCCATGGCAAAAGCGGCCGTGGCGGAAGCGGAGAAGGTCGAGGCGGAGCGACGGGCCCAGCTCGAAGCGCCGGCCAAGGCCGAAAAAGCTCGGACCATTGTCGAGGCCGAGGCCGAGAAGGAAAAACGGCGCATCGAGGCGGAAGGCGAGGCGGCGGCCATTTTCGCCAAGCTCGAAGCCGAGGCGCGGGGCGAATACGAAAAACTGGCCAAGAAAGGAGACGGCCTCAAGCAGATTGTGGCCGCCTGTGGCGGATCGCAGCAAGCGTTCCAGTTGCTCATGCTCGAGCATCTCGACCACTTGGCCCAAGCGTCGGCCGAGGCCATCTCGAACATCAAGTTCGACAAGATCGTCGTGTGGGAAAACGGCGGACAAAACGGCACAAGCAATACAGCCAACTTTCTCTCGGGCATGTCGCGCACATTGCCGCCCATGCTCCAGGTCATGCGCGACATCGGCGGCATCGAGATCCCCGAGTACCTGATGAAAATGACCGGCGAGGAGGCCGCCTCGCCGCCGCCGCCTAAAGCGGCCAAACCGCAGAAACCGGCGCCCAAGCCGCCTTCGGATGGGCCCGACGCGGCCCCGCTTCCGGAATAGCTTCAGCCCCATCCGACCCGTGACGGCCCTGTATTGGGCCGCACGGGTCGACCTTTTTCCCGGCCACTGCTTGATCCACCGTCGCCGATATTCTATTGTGTCCTGGATCTGGGGTGTACAACGAGGAGGAAACAATGGCCAAAGAAATGCGCGTCGGGGTGGTCGGTCTGGGCATGGGCATGCACCATTGCAAGGCTCTCGAACAAGCCAAGGGAGCCGCATTGGGAGCCGTCTGCGATACCGATCCCGAACGACTCGAGAACGCAGTCAATCAGTATGGCTGCAAGGGTTACAAAAGCTATGCGGCCATGCTGAAAGACGCCGATATCGACATCATCAGCATCGCCACCGAGAGCGGCAAACACGCGAAAATGGGAGTCCAGGCAGTCGAGGCCGGAAAGCACATTGTCGTCGAAAAGCCCCTCGATATAACCGTCGAGAACATGACCATGCTGGCCAAGGCCGTCCGCAAAACGGGCAAGAAATGCGCCTGCATTTTTCAGTCGCGCCTCGAGAACTCGGTCCGCATGATCAAAGAGGCCATCGACAAGGGCAAGATGGGCCGCGTCTTCGGCGTTCACGCCGGGCTGCCCTGGTTTCGCGCCCAAAGCTATTACGAAGGCCCCCACGGCAAATGGAAGGGGACCTGGCGTATGGATGGCGGCGGCAGCCTGATGAACCAAGGCATTCACACCGTTGACATGATGTGCCATTTGGCCGGTCCGGTTCGTAGCGTGTTTGGATATTACGGCATTTTCGACCACGACATCCAGGCGGAGGACCACACGGTGGCCGTGTTGCGATTCGAAAACGGGGCTCTCGGGACGCTCTACTCCACCACGGCCTGCACGCCCGAAGGCGCGCAACGGGTATTCATGTTCGGCGAGAAAGGTTCTTTCTCGCGCCACGGCGGCCGGCTTGAATCGTACGACCTGGATACGCCGGCCAAGCGCAAACGAATGCTCGAGCTATTCGGCTCAGACGCGACCACCGACGAAGGCAGCCGCGATCCCATGGCCGTGTCCGCAGATGGACACATGGTCATCTTCGAGGATCTCGTGAAGGCCATCGCCGACGACCGCGAGCCGGTCATTCCCCTCGAGAGCGCCATGCACAGCGTCAGCGTCGCCTGCGCCATCTACCGCTCCGGGAAGACTCGCAAGGAAGTGGACCTGCGAAAGATGAAGCCCTAATCGCAGCCCCCGTCAGGGTGTGATGAACGATTCGACTGGACCAATGGGAACGATGCATGTTTCGTGATTATCGAGTCGCCTATGCGCGAAAAAATGTGGCTATCAAAGAGGCCAAGCCGCTGACGTTTTTACGGCAAAGCGTCTCGTATATGTTGAGCCATTCGGCCCGCAACATTCCCCATGCGGCGGGAATAACCCACTTCGATGTGACGCCCCTGGTCGAATACGGCAAGGAAAGCACCTCGAAAAAAGCGGAAGACCTCGACGATAAGGCCCTTTATCGCCGGTCGCTCCACCGCAATTTCTCCGCCTTTTTCCTTAAAGCCATCGCCCACGGGTTGCGCCATACCCCCTCGCTGAACGGATTTCTCGAGTACTCCCTCTACCGCAATGGCGGGACTCTGTATCAAGCAGAGGACATCAACCTCAGTTTTACGGTCCACACGAACTGGGGCGTGGTACGGCCCATCGTGCGCAACGCACACCTGAAAACCATCGAAGACGTCTCGAACGAAATGCGCACCCTGGCGCGAAAAGCCCGACGAACCGATCCCGACGAGCTCTATTTCAAGGCGGCCCGCACCTACGCCGGCTATGCCCTGAGGGAACTCGATCTCCGCGCCGTGCCCGGGTTGTGGATGTGGATGCGATCGTTGTTCTTTCCCCGAAGCAAGGCCGCGCCCGACCTGGCCGAGGTAGCGGAAGACGAGAAACTTCAGGTCGAAGACATTCTCGGAGCCACGTGTACCCTGGCCAATATCGGTATGATGGTCACCGGCCACCAGACGGTCACGGTGATCATTCCCCCGGAAGTGCTCATGTTCGGCATCGGCGATCTGCACTTGGCCCCGATGGTGGTCAATGGCGAAGTCGTTCCCCGCTGGGTGGTTACCTTTTGCATGACCATGGACCACCGCGCTTTCGACGCCGGCGAAGCGTTCCCCCTGTACCGCTACCTCAAGAGCTACATCAACGAGCCCAGCCTGCTATACGATTGGAAACCGGGCGACGAGATCTAGAAACATGGGGGCCAAGGGCAACGACCTATCACGGCGCGACTTTATGATTCGCGGCGCAGCCGCAGCCGGTATTGTGCCCTATGCGCTCGCTCACCCCAATGCTATGACGTCCGATGCGTTTCAGTCATCAAATACGAAAGGAATAGGTTCCATGCAGCGCAATGCGATTTCCAAAATCGGCAATACCAGAACGGAGCAATTTACAACATTCGATCTCGACAGGGGTTCGAAAACCGTCCATATTCCCCGGGGCGAGCGAGTTACGATTGGCCAAGTGTCCGGCGAGGGGCGCATCAGGTGTCTATGGCTAACGTTTCCAGGTTGGTTCTGGCAGCATTGGAACACCGCAGCGCCTGTCAGTCAGACCATTCTAAAAACGCTCATTCTTCGGATCTACTGGGACGAAGCAAGCGTTCCTGCCATCGAAGTCCCCATGGGCGATTTTTTCGGGGTGGGTCTTTGCGAAACCGCCAATTTCGTATCCCGGTATTTTGGCATGCCCAGCGGCGGCTTCCTATGCCGATTCCCTATGCCGTTTCGAAATGGGTTTCGTATTGAGGTGGAAAATCTGGATACTGAGAGCGATACGGATCTGTTCCTGAATGCCCTGTATCAGCTAGAGCCGGTAGCCGATGACGAAGGGTACCTTCATGCTCAGTTTCATACGGCCCGATGCCTCGGTCATGAGCCGGCCCGCGTTGCGGAGTTCGAGGGCAAGGGCAGTTATGTCGGCGTGACGCTTTCCATGCAAGGGGAAGAACGGACTTACCTCAGTTTTCTCGAGGCGCCTGAATACGTGTACATCGACGACGATTGGGATCGTCCCCGGATCACTGGAACCGGACTCGAGGATTATTTTCTGGGCGGGTGGTATTTCCGAGACGGACCGGTCATTGGTGACCTTCATGGCGTTCCGGTCAAGGATACCTTCAGCGCGTCTGTGGCCATGTATCGCATTCATGAAACCGACGCCATCCATTTTGACAGACGCTTTCGAATGGAATTCGTGAATCCCTGGAGGCCCGAGCAGCTTAAGCCATATCGGTATTCGTCCGCCGCCTTTGCCTATTTGGAGCGGCCCGATGGCATGGGATTGTCCCTTCCCGACCGAGATGATCTGCTCTGTTGGCTTCGCATCCGCGACAACGATCATATGAGCGTGCCTTGAGTACGGACTACGAACAAATCAGTTGATCATGACGATAGGCAACAGGGGATAGAACGGCACCATTTCGTCGTTTATTTCACGCCACCAGGTCGAGTTGGGGGAGGTTCTCCGCCATGGATGCGGCGTACTGCAGCAACGGAGCCGGTGGAATGGCCTCGGGAATCACCACGTCGGTCTCCATCGGAGGCACTTCCATGCCCAACGCCGTGTTTTGGAACATATAATTG
>PWNM01000622.1 GCA_003557825.1 Candidatus Hydrogenedentota bacterium
GATGCTACCGATACGCATGAACAAAAGTCAATGACAAAGCGAGTGGCTCTCTGTTTCTAGCCGAGATGCTGATAACGCCGAAACGGCATAGAGCAAGATGGCCGCGGCGATGACGAGGTGGAAGCCGAGGTGGACGGCGGTCAATGTGGCCAGGGTGGCTCCAAGCACCGAGGCGCAGCCGTTAATGGCAAAGGCCCAGGGGACGAGCGCGTTGGGACTGCGTGAGATTAGTTGAAGTCCGGACGGGAAAGGTAGACCCATACAAAAGGCCAGGGGCGCGAGAAACAGGATGCTCACGCCAATCTTGATGGGATCCGACCAGCCTGCGCCCATCGAGAACAAAATGGGTAGGGTGATGGCGTAGGCGACGCTGAGTAGGGCCAGGGCGGTTACGGCCCGGCGTACGGCGATAGCTTTTCGATCGATGGCGATGGTGTTGGCGAAGTAGCTGCCCATGCCGGAGAAAATAAGGAATCCAGTCAGTACGACGGTGACCGCGTAGATGGGGTAGGCCAGGAAGCGCATAAAAATTTGAATGAAGGCGATCTCCATAAACATATAAGAAAGGCCGAGGCCCGTGAAATATACTAGGGTCCAGGTGCGGGAGCCGGGGACAGCTCGCCCCCGGGCCAAGGCGAGTACAGGCAATAGGATGAGCACGATGCTGACAATAAATCCTTGGAGGATCGTCCCGAGTAAGACCACATATCCCCATTCAACAAAGGGCATCCAGGTGGTCCCCATGCCACGCCAGAGTTCCGGCAGGGTGTCCCATTTTAGAAAGCGGAAGAAATAGGGTCGATTGTCCGTGGCGGGACGGACATAAAAGAGATAGTCGTCATAAAAAGCGTCCCGCTCAGGCGATAGGATGGCCAGCGCCGCCTCGTAATAGGTGGGCTCCTCCATGATCGTGTAGCGGTTGACCTCCTCGGGCTGGATACCGGGGTAGTAGTCAAGGTCGAGGTAGCGATCAGCGCTGAATTGGCGAATGGCCTCAATTTGGGCGTTGGTCAACGGATCCCTGGTCACCACGATGGTGGCGTTGTTCCACGAACGGATGAAGGCCATGTGTTGAGCGGGGTCGGCGATGCCTGCCCGTTCGCATGCCTCGACGGCGGTGGCGAAAAGCTTGATGGCATCCCTCGGCGGGGTCTTGAGCCAACAGGTCAGAGCCAGGACGCCGCCGGGGTTGAGGCGGTTGAGGTAGAGTTCCAGGGCTTCGACAGTGTACACATAGCTCTCGTTCAAGGCCATGACGCCCGCCGCCGCGGCGCTGTACGAACCGAAGAGAGGGACCTGGATCAGGTCGTAGCGGGTGTCTTGCGCTTCGAGATGCCCCCGCCCTTCGGCCAATACGGGGCTTACGTCCGGGCGCTCATAAAGTCCGCCCGAGAAGTCCCGCAGGACGGTCCCGAGCAAGTCGAATACGGCCGGTTCCACCTCGACGGCCGTGACATGTTCGGCTCCTTGCAGCAGGGCTGCGAGTACGTCCGTGCCGCCGCCCGCGCCCAACACGAGCACCCGGGGGTTCTCCACGAGCCGATACGGCAAAGCCCCTGTGACATAATCCAGGAAGGTGAAGGGTTCGAGGTCGCCATCAAAACGATGGACGGGGGAGACGGCCCCGGCGTCAAAGTAAAGGCCCGTCTGTTTGGGCAGCTCCCCGAGCGCGCTCATGGGGTAGTTTGAGATCTGGCCGGGGGTTTCGCGGATCATATCCGACGACACGGCGGTGACCTCGGACAATGGGCTATGGGCCTGGGCCACGATCTCGGCATCGGGCAGTTGAAGAGCGAAGGAAAGGCCCTTGTACTCCGAGACCCGAACGGGCACGACGCCCCAAACGGCCAGTCCGATTCCGAATACTGCCAAGGGAACCGCCGCCAGGGCCAGTCGCCGCCAGTGGGGCACAAAAAGGAGCAGATAGGCCGCACCGGCGCCCATGGTCAGTACATAGGGGACCATGGCGGGAGAAACGCGATAAAGCATGGAAGCGACGGCCAATGCGCCGAGTCCTGAACCGGTCATATTGAATGCATACACTCGACCCACAGCATCGGACCCAAGGAAAAAGGCGATGGTGATGCACGTAGCCACAAGGAAAAAGGGGACCGCCAGGATGACGTACAACACGAGCAGATACCACAGCTGCACCCGTTGGCTGACGAGTTGAAAGGTCTCGAACGGCACGGCTTGGGCCGCGGCATAGCACAGAACTAAACTGACGGTTGCCGCAAAGGCGCTGAGACGAAGACAGGCTGCCTCGCGACCTTCGAGTCGTCGCCGCGCCAAGGCCAACGCCGTACCGCTCGCGCCGAATCCGAGCATGGCGATGCTTATGATCATGTAGGCGAAATGGTGCCACTGCCCAATCGAGAACACGCGCATGAGCGACACTTGGTAGGCAATACCCACGGCGCTAAGGATTAAAATGGCCCCGTCCCGGCACCCGGCCGGTAAGCTCGCGTTCCTGGCCGTCATAAGTTAGTCGTTGGACCGGGTCAAGGGCACAAACCGCACGGGCATCAGGTTGCGCTGGGTGATTTCTCCGTCCTCGTCTTTCTCGACGAGCATCAGGTTCTGGGTCATCATGGGCGGTCCCACGGGAATGACCACCCGGCCGCCTGGTTTGAGTTGCTCGACGAGAGGAGGCGGGATATGGCTGGCCGCAGCCGTCACCACAATGGCATCGAAGGGCCCATGTTCGGGCCACCCGTTATAACCATCGCCAATCTTCACCTCGATGTTGTCGTATCCCAATTCCTCCAGCCGTTCAATGCATGATTTGGCCAGCGGTTCGACAATCTCGATGGTATACACCTTGCTGGCGACCTCCGATATCACCGCTGCATGATAGCCTGACCCAGCGCCAATCTCGAGGACCACATCATCCGGCTCGAGTTCGAGAAGCTCGGTCATGGTGGCCACGATAAAGGGTTGCGAGATGGTCTGGCCGTGTCCGATGGGCAAAGGACGGTCGCTGTATGCTTGGCCGATGAGTCTTTCCGGTACAAATTTATGCCGTCTAACCGTCCGCATCGCATCGAGGACTCGTTCGTCTTCGATAGCATCTCGGCCAAAGATAGACCCCCGAGCCAGATCCTGCTCGACCATACGCATCCGGGCTTCACGATAGGGATCCGGTTCCTCGGATTCGTGGTCGTCCGCGGCGGAAACGGGGGTCAGCATAAGCACAGCGACCATCAGCAACATGAATCGCTTCAGTGCATTCATAGAAAGGGCCTCCTTTCAGTGGAAAAGTCTGCCTTCGTCAGTCATTTCGAACATTACTGTACGTATCTTCCGTCATGGCTTCAAGAAGTAGCCGGGCGGATTCATCGTGGCCTTCCTCAATGGCGAGGAGGAGCGGCGTTTGCTCGTCGTCATTGGTTAAGAACGGATCGGCTCCTGCCTCAAGAAGCAACGTGACCATACGCGGATCGCCATCCCGTGCGGCGACCGCCATGTGCAATGGCGTGGTCCCATTATTGGATGATGCATTAACGTCTGCCCCCAGTTCGAGCAGCCCCTGGGCTATCTTAAGGCGGTTAACGCATGTATTTCGGATGCCGGATCGGAACTGTCCCGCCGCCAGATGAAACGGGGTGCCGCCGCCTCTATTTCTCGCGTTGATGTCGACTCCCCACTCCACGCAGGTTTTGATAAGGGTCGTATCGTTCCCTTGGGCCGCATAATGCAGGATGGTGTTCTCGTGGTTGCACCGCGCATGGGGATCGGCTCCTGCCTTTTCAAGCATCGTCACCATAGCGGCCTGTCCCGTGGTAGAGGCGGCCAATAACGGCGTGAGGCCTCTGTCGCATCGGGCCTCAATGTCTGCTCCAAGGGATAGCAAAAACGAGGCAACATCGATGTGCCCCCGTGGGGCAGCCAACCGTAATGGCGTTTCCGCCGCGTTTGATTCACGCTGGATATCGGCCCCTCTCGATACCAACAGGCGGACGGCATCAATATGCCCCCATACGACAGCACCATGCAGGGGGGATCTGCCTAGATTATCCAGGCCATCTACTTCAAAGCCCATTTGAACGAAGCGGTTGATCAGGGTGGTAGAGCCCCCTTGAGCGGCCAAATGGAGCAGTGTTCCTCCGTTTCGAGTGGTGAATTCCGGGTCGGCGCCATATTTCATGTACAACTCGGCCACATCCGGCCGGTTTCGGCGCACGGCCTCCGCCAAGGGGGTCGTACCGCAGCTCGTTTCCCCGTCTTCGAGGACTTTATCCGCTCCGTTTTGCAACAGGAGTTCCGCTATCTTCGCGTCGCGCGCGGCATGCAACAACGAGGTGCCTGATTGAGTCTTTGAAGTAAGCGATGCCCCGTGCTGAATCAGGTATTCCGCGACC
>PWNM01000157.1 GCA_003557825.1 Candidatus Hydrogenedentota bacterium
CCTCACCGGGTTCCCCGCCTCGGAGTTTCGCATCGAGAGCCCGCAAGGCATTGACCCGGAAATAGGCGTCGATAGTGAAGCCCTGTTCTTCGAGCCGGGCCATCCAGTGCTCTTTCACTGAAGGGACCTGCTCGGAAGCCTTTGTCTCGACGCAGACCACCCGCCGTTCATGCTGTAACGGGCGAATAAGCGACCATGAGGCCTCGTCGAGATATTTTTCCGGACTCCCGCAGAGGAGCACCAGGTCGCAGAGGCCCAATGCCTGTTCGACGATGGTCCGGTGCTCGCGTACGACGGTGTCCGAGTCGGGCGTATCGACGATGATGAGGCGTTCGAGGGCCGACCCCGATACGGCGTTCCATCCCTCAAAGGGCAGCATGGCGCCCGGCGGATGATAGAGGGTTGGTACCGAGGTACAGGGGCGCATTTCCGAGGTCGCTGCGAGTTGGTCGCCGGCAAGGGCATTGAGCAACGTTGATTTGCCCACCCCCGACCCGCCCACCAGGGCAACCACGAGCAGGTCATCCAGGCGCGTCTCCCGTTCCCGCAATTCCGCAATGCGTTGGCGGAGCAACGGCGTTTCATCTCGCAACGGTCGCCAGGGACCATTGTATGCGGCGATCCGTTCGAGTGCGGCAATCAGTGCGGGCAGGCCATGCTCCGTCATCATGCCTCCTCGGCGTCAGTGGCGCGTTGCGCCAGATGGGCTGCTGCATCCCGTATCTCGCGTAATATGGCCAGATGCTCCGGTTGGAACCTGGGCGCCGTCCTCAGGGGTTTTTGATGACTTGATGTCTTCGCATCATCCCCTAGACCGGATGATTGGGATTTGCGAACCCGTTGAAGGATCAGGTCGCGAATTTCTTCCGCGTTGCCCACCCCTTCGATTGCACCTCGTTTGGGGCCCGTCTGCTGGTTTTGGCCGGCCTGTTGCCGTGCGCCGCCGCCCCCTGCCGTTTCGACCAGGACATCGGCAATGCCAAAGTGACGTTGTAACGGACCTTGCGAGACGGAGACATTCTGAACGTTTTCGAAGGTTATCGTTTCCTCCCGGATCTGCCAGATCCCTTTTCGGATTCGCAAGCTCCGGTTTGAAAGGACGTACCAGGTCAGGTCATAGCTCAGGTGATAGGCCAGATACGATGTCACCGCTGCGAACATGATGATGCACAGACCTACGAAACCAGCCAAGAGGACCAGTCCAATAACGGGCCAAGGCGCTCCCGAAGCTAATACCGCAACAAGGAGTATTACGAACACAAAAGCGGGAATGCCCATCCCTGCGAGTAGGCCTATACCATACTGCACGCCACGGTAGCGCAGATAACCCGGTGCGGGGCGAAAAGCTATCGGCTCATGGCCCGCGCGACTCGGTAACGTGGGGGGCGTCTCGGGGATATTCAGCCATTGGGTCAAGATACCCCAGATCCCTTGATAAGCCCAGTCGATGGCATGGCGGGGTGTTTCGTTCATGACCCTTCTCCCGAACCGGCTGCTTCTTGGAGTAAATCGCGGATCTCGCGAAGCAAGGCCAAGGCTTCGTCCTCCCCGGTCGACTCCGGAGTGGCTTCCTCAATCGATTCATCGTCATCCTGAGCGCCCCGCATCTGGGTGTAGAGAAAGTCGCGCAACTGCTCCGCGGCCAGTACGCCCTCGATGGTCATCTCCGGAGTAGCGCTGCCCGAAGCCGTCTGAAGCTCAACATTGGCAAGGCCTAGCTTTCGTTGAATGACCCCCCGGGTGAGGTGGATGTCTTGAATGCGCCGGTAGGTAAGGTGAATCTCCCGTCGGAACAAGGCCCCCCAACGCATGGATACGCCATCCTCGTCGAAATGGTACTCCATGGTCTTGTACTTAAACCACAGCGGAAGAAACACAATAGGGAACAGGGGGCCGGATAACAACGACACGATCACATAATGTTTAAGCAGAATCGGATCCGGTCGGGTGATGCGGAAGGGATCGAAACCGGCTTTGCGAGTGGGGGGTGGGGTATTCATGATGGGTCCTCCAAGGTAGTGCGTCGCAGGCAGTCCTGCCGGGCTTCGCGCATGGTAGTCATCCAGTCGCCTTCGAAACAGGCCAGCCGTTGCCGGAGTACATGCAGCGCCGGTTCAGTCAGGTGGTCCCGCATGGCTCGTTCCAGAGCTTCCTGTTGTTCCTTTTTCCACGGTGACAAGAAGTCGAACATGGCGTCGCCGAATTGGTATTCAAAGACGCGGGCGGCAAACTGTTCGACCACGGGACCGGCGATGCCCAGGGTCGCCTCGGGTAAGCCAGGTCCGGTGTAGATGGCGATGGGCACGGCGATAGCCGCCGGCGTGATGGCGAGCAGGGCGTCCAGCGCTTCGACAACGCGTCGTTGGCCCTGATGATCCTGCCACCAGGCCTCGAGCATGCGGTGGGCGTGTTGCCGAAACTCGTCCGATATGTTTTCGGCCCGCAAAGTCTGACGGACCACCGCCTGAACGGCGGCCTCGACATCGAGTTCTTTCACACCGTTTGCAATAAGATGGGCCGCCGGTTCGCGGAAGTTGCGGCACGTGTCGATGTAGCCCGCCGCCAGGTCCCGCGTGAGGCGTTCGATGGTTTCGGCGTGGATGGCCCGCAATTCGGCATCAGTCTGCGGCCCATTTTGGGGTTCGAGAGTGGTACGTGTCCGAAATGCCTTACTTAAGGAGCGACTGAATACCGTCACGCCCCGCACCACCGTTTTGCTTGCCGCGCCGATGGACCGACGGACCACTCCTCGGCGGCGTTGGACAAAATCGTGGAACAGCCCGCCGATTTCCGAACCGGGGATGGGGTCATACTTGGCCGCGTTCCGCCGGGCTCGATCCTCGAATTCTTCTGCGGCCGACCGCAGCACGTGCGCCACTTCCTCGGCCTGTTCGAGGAATCCCTCGGCCCGCTCGGCGAAATGGCGTACCGTGTCGCGATAGACCCGTTCTTTGATGGAGGGTACGTCGAGCTCCTCAATGTAGGTCCGCAGGTCGGGTGCGCCGTCGAGGGACCGAACCGGACCTTGGGGGCTATCGGCGAGGGCGAAGTCATGGGCCACGACAAACCGCGGCGTATCGAGACCGAGGTCGTCGCAAAACGTATCCAGTTGCATGCGGGCCGTAGTATAGTCGTCGGCCGGATCGGCCTTGTTCATCAAGGGGATGACTACCCGACCCGATGCCTGGGCTTCGCGGAAAAAGGCCACGACCCGGTCATCGCGGTATTTTTCCGCCGTCAGCACGGCGACAAGAACATCGCCCGCCGCGCGAATATGATCTGCCACGTCCCAGTGTTCGCGGTCAATTGAATCCACATCGGGCGTGTCCAGAAATACCAGTTGCTCGGACAGATCGGGAACCTCTGCTACATAGAGCGCATCGGACGGCGTCTCGCGAGCGACCACCGATGCGGGGTCATCGAGATGCCGGGGCGAAAACTCGGGAACCAGCTTGCCTTCCAGACAGGCCGCCGCTCGTTCCGGATGGGCTGCCAATACCGGCCGTCGCGTCGCCGCCGCCGTGGCTACCACCGGGCTGACTCGTTGTCCCAGAAGCATGTTAAAGACCGTCGATTTGCCCGTGTTCGTCCCGCCGGTAACGGCCACGACGAGGCAGCCCTCCCCTTCGAGGTGGGGAGTCAGTTTATAGCGCAACTGGTCCGCCCATTCGTCGACGCCATCGAGAACCGCTGCTGCCAGCTTTGGATCGGTTTCGATGGATTCGCGAAAGGCGGTAAACGCCCGGTTAAACCGGGTCAGCGCATCTCCAAGTCGTTGTTCCATGGGGGTTAGCGTAGGACTTTAGCGTCCATGGGTCAAATAGTCCCGGTTCCGATGCGCTTAACCATCCGGTAATGAGGTCCCACACCGGGAATATCGAAGCGCTCCGAAACGGTCCGCCAGCCGTGACGCTCGTAGAATGTGGCCGCCTGTTCGCGGGCATTGCACCAGAGCAAGGTAATGGAAGGTTCCTCTCGAAGGAGCTGGTGTTCCGCAAATTCCAGAATAGCCCGTCCAATGCCCTGTCCTTGAAAGGCCGGTTCCGTGGCCATGCCTCGAAGTTGCCACGCCGGTTCGCCATCATAGTCGGTTTGCAGCAACGTGGCGCAGCCGATGCATCGACCCTGCAGGAACACTCCGATATGCCGCGTGGTGGCGGCCTCATCGCCGGGGAAATAGGGCGAATCTCGGTCCGTTCCAGCGATAATCACCGTCTCTCGAAGAGGTAGAATAGCCTCTAGAGAGGTAAATTGGGGTGTCGGTTGGGATCCCATGGCGTCGCGAGTGCTCCTTTTTCGGGAAAGTCTGCCATGATGTGCCGGGAAACGCAACAGAAATCTATTTGACGTATAATA